>JBJFGD010000067.1:0-4864 GCA_051892355.1 Acutalibacteraceae bacterium
AAAATGGTGATTTGGTTTAAGTGATTTTAATTTAAGCACATCGCCCACATTTATTGTGTCAGGAATTGTAGCACTATCGGTACTTTCTTCATCTTTGCCCTCTTCGTAAAGTACCGTAAAGCCGTCAAATTTCACAGAATAACCGCTTGCTTTAAACAAGTAATCACCTGCAAGTATATCGACAGCTACCGTATTTTGAACACATACCGACATTAAAGAAGCTACAAAGCGTTCCCATATTAGCTTATAAAGTTTATATTGCTCGGCAGTAAGACTGGGTTTTATCTGTTCGGGCTCAAAATTAACATTTGTAGGTCTGATGGCCTCATGCGCATCTTGTGCAGAACTCTTACTCTTAAAATATCGCGGTTTTGCAGGTAAATATTTGCTACCGTATTTATTTTCAATAAAACTATTTGCCGCAGAGCGTGCTTCTTCTGAAATACGAAGTGAATCGGTACGCATATAGGTAATAAGACCTGTTGTTCCGTAATTTGCTATATCAATACCTTCATAAAGCTGCTGTGCAATACGCATTGTTCGCTGGCCTGTAAAGCCTAATTTTCTTGAAGCTTCTTGTTGTAAGGTAGATGTAGTAAAAGGCGGCGCAGGTTGTTTGTTGCGAGTGCCTTTTTTAATATCGCTTACTTTAAATTCGGCAGATTCAAGACTTTCCACAATATTATTTGCGGCATTTTCGTTAGGAATTGTTGCAATCTTTTCGCCATTAGCATTACCGTAAAGTTTAGCAATAAAAGTTTTTCTGCTATTTAAAAGTTTTGCTTCTACAGTCCAATATTCCTCGCTGTTAAAAGCAAGAACTTCTCTTTCTCGGTCAACAATAAGTCTAAGCGCTACGGTTTGAACACGGCCTGCAGAAAGTCCGCTTTTAACCTTGCGCCACAAAAATGGGCTTAATTTGTAACCGACAATACGGTCAATTACGCGCCTTGCCTGTTGCGCATCTACAAGGTCTAAATCTATTTTATGCGGATTTTTAATTCCTGCCTTTACGCCCGATTCGGTTATTTCGTTAAAACAAATTCTGTTTGCTTCATTCAAATCAAGCCCTAAAATATGCGCTAAATGCCAAGAAATAGCCTCACCCTCACGGTCGGGGTCGGTTGCAAGTAAAACCTGTTCACTTTCTGCCGCAGCATCTTTTAAAGACTTTATGACATCTTTCTTGTCAGGCATATTTATATACTGTAATTTAAAATTATTCTCTACATCGACACCCAGCTTTGATTTTGGTAAATCGCGCACATGACCTTTTGAAGCCATAACATTATAGTCTGAGCCTAAATATTTTTTTACACTTTTTATTTTTGAAGGTGACTCAACAATAACAAGCTTTGCCATCCTGATGCTCCTTTGTTTAATTTATAAGTTCATAAATACCGCCCGGACACGCCTTAATGACTTGCTCAATTTCAAGCTCAGTAAGAGCCGCAATTAATTCATCGTTATTGAGTTCTAAATTTAACAAATCATCAGCGGTAAATTTTTGATTATTCAAATTATTATACACTATTTCTGCTTCTTTTGAAAGACCTAACTTTAAATTTTTTTGTTTTTTTACACAATTTTGATTAGAGTTATCTTCTTGGAAGGCTTTTTCAATATCTATTTTTTCCGGGAATTTTAAAATGTATTGGTTAAATATATCTAATGCATCAAGCAACGGTAACGCACCGTCGCGAAGCAGTGCATTAGACCCCTTATATTCAGGAAGAGTAGGATTACCGGGAATTACAAATACATCTCTGCCCTGCTCATTTGCAAGACGAGCAGTAATAAGCGCGCCGCTTTTACTTCCTGCCTCGATAACAACCGTGCCAAGCGATAAAGCCGATACAATTCTGTTGCGTATAGGAAATGCGTATTTAGTAGCGGGCGCATACGGCGGATGTTCGCTTATGACACACCCGTTTTTTGTAATATCTTCTCGCAATTGCCTGTTTTCAGGCAGATAATCGTAACAAATACCGCAACCCAGTACTGCAATTGTTTTTCCGCCGCATTTAAGTGCACCTTTGTGTGCACAAGTATCAGCGCCCAAAGCACCTCCGCTTGCGATTATTATGCCTGATTTTGCGAGACGGAGTGAAAGCGAAAATGCAGCTTTTTTGCCAAAATCCGAAATTTTGCGCGGACCTACAATTGAAATAACAGGCATAGAATCAATGTTAGGCAACTCGCCTTTTATATATAATATAAGCGGTGGGTCGATTATATTACGCAATCTATCGGGATAATTGCTGTCTTCAATAGTTAATACGCAAATATTATTTTTTATACAGTCATCGATTATTTTAAAAACTTGTTCAGGCTTAATGCTTAATATTTTATCTGCATCTTTGTTTTTAATTAGATTATATAAATCGTTTTTATCTAATAAAACAGACAATCTGTTATTAGTTTTTAAAATATCATATATTTTAAAGCTTTTTAAACTGCCGGCACCAAAGGCCTGTTGCAGACGCATTAAGTTTATAAGAACTATATTTTCACGCGATAGTAACATTTTATACCTTCATCATTTCCCACATAGCAATAGATGCCGCAGCTGCGGCGTTTAAAGACTCTGCTTTGCCATTCATTGGTATTGTAACTAAAAAATCAGCTGATGTTTTAACCTTTTCGGTAAGTCCGTTTGCCTCATTACCGATAATTAAGACATCACCGTTTTTAAATTTTGTTTTTGTTATGCTGTCAGCATTTTTATCAACCACACAAGCAAAAGAACGCAATGAGTTTTCAATTATAAGGTGCATTATATCATCGGTTATATAAACAGGCATACGAAGCAGTGTACCCATAGAACTGCGCAAGGATTTTGGCGAATACGGATCACAGCCATCAAGTGACACTATTATTCCGCTTATGCCCAATGCTTCGGCAGAACGCGCAATAGCGCCTAAATTTGATGGGTCAGATATTTTTTCAAGCGCTATATATCTACCGTAAGGTGATAGTTTTTCTTCGATTTTAGGAAATTTTGCCACCGCTATTACACCCTGTGGGGTATTTGTATCACTAATTTTTTTGAACAAATTATCTGTTAAAATATAGCAGCTGTCGCTTATACTTTTGAAGTTTTCTATTTGTTCAGTGTATTTTTCTAAAGCGGTTTTTGTTACAATCAGTTTATCAAATTTTATGTTGTTTTCATATGCATCAGAGCATATTCTAATACCCTCAAGCACAAAAACTCCATTTTGTTTTCTGTGCTTTACAGAACTTTGAAGAGAGCTTATAAGTTTGATAATCGGATTATCTTTTGAAATAATTTCAATAAATTCTCGCATAATATTCTCCCAAAATAAAAGCAAAATTCGCCCGAGAGAACAGTCTCGGGCGAGGTAAAATTATTTATCTAATGCTTTCTGAGCAGTCTTTACAAGGTTAGCAAAACCTGCTTCATCATTAACAGCGATATCGGCAAGCATTTTGCGGTTAATCTGAACACCTGCTTTGTTAAGGCCATTCATAAATGTTGAGTAGTTCATACCGTTCATCTTTGCTGCTGCAGAAATACGAGTAATCCAAAGACGGCGAAAATCACGCTTTTTAAGGCGACGGCCTATATAAGCATAGTTGCCTGACTTCATTACCGCTTCTTTCGCAGTTTTAAAGAGTTTTGATTTAGCGCCAAAATAACCCTTGGCAAGTTTTAAAGTCTTTTTTCTTCTTTTGCGTGTTGCTAACGCACCTTTTACACGAGCCATTTCAAGTTTCCTCCAATTTCAAGTTTTCCGATTATTTGTACGGAATTAATTTCTTTACTGTTGCAACATTTGTTGTATCAGCACATACGACTTTACGCAGATTTCTCTTACGCTTTGTAGTCTTCTTGTTAAGGATATGAGACTTGTAAGCATGAGCGCGTTTTACCTTGCCGTTTTTTGTGAGCTTAAAGCGCTTTTTAGCGCCGCTATGTGTTTTGATTTTAGGCATAATTTTATCCTCCTACAAAATTTTACTTACCTGATTTAGGTGCCAAAATCATAATAATATTTCTACCTTCAATTTTAGCAGCCTTTTCAATAGTGCAATAATCAGCACAATGTTCTGCAAAATTTTTCATTAACTCGATACCGGAATCGGTGCGACCGAGTTCACGACCTCTTAATCTAACAGAAACTTTAACCTTGTCGCCGTCTTTTAAAAATCGTTTAGCATGGTTAACTTTTGTTTCTAAATCGTGAGAATCAATACCAAGACCGATAATGCGGATTTCTTTAATGTCAATTACCTTTTGATTCTTTTTGGCCTCTTTTTCGCGCTTCATCTGCTCGAAACGGTACTTACCGTAATCTACAATCTTGCAGACCGGCGGATCAGAATTAGGTGAAACATTAACAAGATCAAGATCTTGGGCATATGCCACCTCAAGTGCCTTGGCAATAGGTAAAACACCTAACTGTACGCCATTAGAATCGATAACCCGCACTTCCTTAAATTTTATTGCTTCATTGATTGTTAGTTCTTTAATGCTGATTGTAAAGCACCTCCGTAAAACGGTAAAAATATAAAACAAAGACATGAACATAATATGCCCATGCCTTTAAAAAACAAAATTATAAAATTTCGCCTTATTAACCTTTCGATAACACACGATAAGGTGAGAAACATGGGGTATGTTCTACTTCATTGTCGCAAATATTATATCACACAATTTGAATTTGTCAAGTATTTTTTATTCAACTATAGCAAGTTCTTTTATAGAGCGCAACTGATAATTTACATTTTTAAGCAGTTCGGGGTGGCGTAATGCCACAGCGGCACCGCGCACAACGCTGTGTGTCGGGTCTTCAAGGGTATGCACAACGGTACCTGTGTATTCTGAAATCAGCTTATC
>JBJFGD010000068.1:0-4837 GCA_051892355.1 Acutalibacteraceae bacterium
AAATAATTTATTGTAAGTTACAAAAATGCGTTCAGCACTTGCTGAACGCATTTTTGTCATAACCTTATCTCAAAATGGCTTTTTAGTATAGAACCATATTTTGAGCAAGTTCATTGTATTTTTCAACATCTAAAACCCATACATCATTATTGGCATCAGGCATACTGTCAATTTGCTTTGAATTGGTACAAACTAAATCTTGCGACCATTTAAAATAATAACATTCACGACCCACACCGCCAAATCCGTTAGTAGCGGTATAGTCAATATATATTTCAAAATAACCTTTAAAATCTCCGCCGTCATAATATGTGCCGTCAGAAAATTGAGCTGTAATTCGAGTATCATATACTTTGGCATAAATTTTATTTATTTTTAATGAGCTTGGGTCTTTTAACATATTTTTCAAATTGCCAACAGAATTAATGGCTACAGTATGTACACAGTCATCAATATACTCGTACTCGTTATCAGCAATATTATTATTTGTTATACCGTTGATAGTGGCAGCAGATATAACTATTACTAATATGGCAGAAAGTACAGTAAACACAATACCCGTTGCTTTACCTTTTTTGTTATAGTTTTTGGCTTTAACAATACTTATGATACTAAACGCTAAAACTGCAAATATAAGCACAAGTGCAAGTAAAAAAGCATATCCGCCTATATTGCCTGGCCTTGCACTGATGATAACCAGCAGTATTTGAACTGCAATTGTAATAAAAATATATTTTATAAACGGATTGTGTTTTACCTTTTTAACAGGTCGTTCAATTGTCTGCTCTTCTGTTGGTTTTGTAGTATTATCGCTATAAACTTTATTGCCGCATTTAAAACAAAAAGTAGCGGCATCATCTATTTGTGTTCCGCATTTTGAGCAAAATATTTTTGCCATAAAATATCCTCTTAATTTCTTAATAATTTTATACTTATTGAAATATTATTTTCATCGATTTATATATTTGCATTATCTCATTCATTTTTTAAAATAAATTTAAGACATACGGGGTTATGATCACTATAAGCAAATGATGTATCAACCGTTTCGCACGATATAACCTCAATATTATCACTTACAAGTACACCGTCAACCGAAAGTACAAAATCGGTGCCATCGCCCTTAAACGCGCTATCGGCATTGCGACAGGTTGGTACATTAGAGCCGCTGTAACTCTTTATTTCATTTGGTAACAGACTGTTATTAAACGGTGCTGCCCAGTTATATTCACCATCAGACCTTTCAAAGTATTTTGATGAATCGCCTAACATATCCTTGTTGAAATCGCCTGCTGCGATAATGTAGTTACCTTTTTCATACTGCGAGAGCATATCCTCGCTTAATAATTTAAGTTGCTCATCAGAAATTGTGCCGTCACTGGTGTAAGCCGACAAATGCACATTGTAAAGCACAAGGTCTTTATCGCTGTCGGTTTTGATGATCGACACACTGTAGGCACGGTCAAGGTCAAAAAATTTACTGATTGAATTTTCCACCGGTAAACTTCTTCTAATGCTCGACTCTACATTAAAACGCGAAACGGTAAGAAGTCCGGATTTATTTGCACCTATAGGCTCATAGAGAGGATATAAAAAATAAGGCGAATCATAATTCTCAGCAAAAACGCTGTCAAATCCAACTAACTTATCTGATATGAAAATTTTTTGATTAACATGATAACTGCGCGTGCCGTCAATGTCAACCTCTTGTAAAAGAATAAGATCAGGTTTTGCATCAGCAATCACATCAAGAACGCCGTTTGTGTTGTTAATTACGGCATTTTTAGAAAGAGCTCTTGAATGTTCACCGCCATCCATAAAAAATGAATAGTCGGCGCTGTAAGCACCAAATCCGATATTATAAGTTAAAAGAGAAAGTTCTGTATTAACAGCGGCAACATTTGTTGCATCACCCTCAATTTCAAGGGTTATGTTATCATCAAGGCGGTGATAACTCAAAATAACATAAAGTAAATATGCCAGCACCGCTAAAACAATCACCGACAAAACTATGCAAAGTGTTTTTATAATTTTTTTCTTCATTTTATTACCTCAGAAATTTAACATCTTTTAAATATAATATAACATTATTTAACATAGTTTTCAAGAAAATATAATTAAAATCTGTATTTCTAAAACTTTACAAATTATACTATTTTTAATTTCTTAACACATTTTTAAAATCTAACCTGTTGACATTCTAATAATAGAATGTTAAAATAATATCAAATAAAAATTATTGAAAAGGTGTGTGCTAATAATGAATAAGTTTATGTTAAACGAAACCTCTTACCATGGTGCCGGAGCCATTACTGCAATCCCCGATGAAATTAAAAATCGCGGATTCAAAAAAGCTTTTGTTACATCAGACCCCGACCTTGTAAAATTCGGTATTGTTAAAAAGGTTACCGATTTGCTTGACAATGCAAATATCGACTATACCCTTTATACCGACATCAAGGCTAACCCCACAATTGAAAATGTGCAGCACGGTGTTGAAGAATTTAAGGCAGCAGGTGCCGACTGTATAGTTGCCATAGGCGGCGGCAGTGCTATGGATACCTCTAAGGCTATCGGTATCATTATCACCAACCCTGAATTTTCAGATGTTCGTTCATTAGAGGGTGTTGCCCCCACAAAGAACCCTTGCGTTCCGATTATTGCAGTTCCTACAACTGCAGGAACAGCCGCTGAAGTTACTATTAACTATGTTATTACCGATGTCGAAAAAAAGCGTAAATTTGTTTGCGTTGACGGTCACGATATCCCCGTTGTTGCTGTTGTTGACCCTGATATGATGAACTCTATGCCTGCCGCTTTAACAGCTGCTACCGGTATGGATGCTTTAACCCACGCAATTGAAGGTTATATTACTAAAGGTGCTTGGGAATTATCAGATATGTTCCACATCAAAGCTATCGAAATTATCGGCCGTTCACTTCGCGGTGCTGTTGCTAACACTGCAGAAGGCAGAGAAGGTATGGCTTTAGGTCAGTATGTTGCAGGTATGGGCTTCTCTAATGTTGGCCTTGGTGTTGACCACTCTATGGCACATACACTTTCTGCTTACTATGATACTCCTCATGGTAAGGCTTGCGCTATTTTACTTCCTACAATTATGGCTTTCAACGCAGAATGCACAGGCGAAAAGTATAAAGATATCGCTATTGCTATGGGTGTTGAAGGCGTAGATAAAATGACTCAAGAAGAATACCGCAAGGCAGCAGTAGATGCTGTTCGTAAACTTGCTGAAGATGTTGGTATTCCCACAACCTTAAAGGGCATTTTTAAAGAAGAAGACATTGACGCATTAGCTCAATATGCTTACAACGATGCTTGCCGCCCCGGTAACCCGAAAGATGTAACTGTTGAAGACATTAAGGCGCTTTTCAAAAGCCTTATGTAATTCACATTGATTATAAATTAAACTGATTTATATTCAATTTAAGACGGAGACACTTCTTTACGAAGTGTCTCCGTTGTTTTTTATTATCTGCTCAAAATAAAAAATCCTTGAAATACCTTTAAATAAAGGATTTCAAGGCTCATTGGGGTGATTGCAATCGACAATGCATTTATGCCTAAAACAATGATTACTGCACAATAGATTGCAACAGGTATCAGCACCAAAATATTGAGAATTTTCAATTTTCTTTGTAGTTGTTCTTCAGTGAAATAGAATATTTATCAATTATAATTATTTATTTCCAAATTGATAACCAGGTATTTCTTGTAATAATTTTTTTAATTTTTTACAGAAAATAAGTATTAAAACCTTTCTTTTTTTGCAATTTCCCATTTCTTTTCTATCATTTATCCCGCCAAAAATCTTACTCCAATTTGCCTTATAAAAATTTAGTGTTATTGAATGCTACATACTGCAACTATCAATTTTCTGCCGAAGTAATAAATTTGATTCCTTCTTGCACTACATAAGAACTTTCGTTTAAAGCATCGAATAACACAACTGCAAAACACGGATTGGATATTGTACTGTATGTGTTACAGTTTAAAGTGAAGGAGTCAGAACCGTTAATTTCTTTTTGATATGCAACCGTTTCTTCGCCGGTATCGCCATTAATTACTAAAACACCAAGAATATACTGTCCACTTCCGCCGGAAGGAGTAACGGTGATATCTACTGTGCTGTTTTCTTTCATAACTATTGGAATACCTCCCGATAAATCAAGGGTAGCACTCATGCCTTCTTGCTGATGGGTGCTGGTAAAGGGTTGAGCTTCATAGCCAGAGATTTCTAATGTTAACTGCATATTCATTTGAGGCCTCTCATAACACTGAAATTTAGCAAAATCTGACGAACTGTACCAATCTGCATCCTTTTGATATGTGCTACCCATCTGTGCATAGGTCTTTCCAAAATAATAATAGCTGATATTCTTATTGTTACTCTGCACTTGTGGATCAAAAATGTATTCAGTACCGTCAAGAATTATGTAAGACCATGCATGCCCGGTGCGTCCGCCGCCTTTTTTAGATACGGTGCCGCCCATCACATGGGCATTTAAGCCTATCCTTCGGCACATAACAGCAAAGGCTGCACTATAATTATCGCAAACCCCTTGACCTGTAGAAAGTATGTAATGAGCATTTCTCACCATTGTTTCATCATAGTAAGAAGAGTATATCATACTCGAAGAGTTCCCTATGTAAAACGGAGTATTGTATGTGCAATTATTTACTAAATAATCATAGCAAGCTTTTACCTTGTCATAGGTTGTCATTCCACTTGTGTGAATTTTAGCAAAAATGGCATTTACAAGATTGTCCAACTCAGAAGTATTAGTGCTGAGTGGCTCAAGCGGTGCACTGTTTAAAA
>JBJFGD010000069.1:0-4812 GCA_051892355.1 Acutalibacteraceae bacterium
TTTCGGCTAACTGGCTTGTTTGCACATTGCTTGGCGGTAAGGGTAAACTTAAAGAAATTATAATAGTTACCTGCTACAGCCTGCAGCCGCTTATTCTTGAAGGTATAATTTATATTATTCTTTCAAATGTGCTTTTACCGTCAGAGGCAAGTTTCTTAAGTATTCTGTCAACAATTGCAATGATTTATTTTGCACTTATGCTTGTAATCGGTATGCTTAAAATACACGATTTCTCAATGGGCAGATTTTTATGGACTACATTGCTTTCAGTAATAGGTATGGCAATTATTGTATTCCTTATCATTATGCTTATAATTCTTATTCAACAGTTCGGAGCGTTTATTGTAACGCTGATAACCGAAATGACTACTATTTAAAGGAGGAAGATTAAAGTGAAAAAAAGAATTTTTAGTATTGCACTTTGCCTGCTCCTCCTTTTAAGTCTTACGGCTTGCGGTTCTTATGAACCTGTGCAAAAAGCGTTTGATACAAAAGTTAAGTCTTCAGCACCGTCTTCTGACGATGTAATTGCTCAAAACAGCAAATACAGCCTTGAATATGATTCTTCAACAGGCGGTGTAAGACTTGTTGAAATTGCTACAGGCAACAAATGGGAATTATGCCCTTCACCTACAGGTGAGCAAGAGTATGACTCTTTAGGTATGCCCATTAAAAGACACGGTTTTCCGCAGTCGGTATTAGAAGTCGGATATATGGATACTGCTATAATCGGCGGCGGCAATATGGTTACCACCACATACGACAGCGTTCTTGATACCGGCCGTATGGTTTATAAAGAAATTGAAAACGGTATTACTGTTGAATATTACTTTGATTCCCAGCAATTTATGATTCCTGTTGATTATGTGCTTTGTGACGATTATTTAAGTATATCAATTGATTCAACAAAAATACAGGAAAATAACTTTAGAATTGTATATGTTTCTCTGGCACCGTTTTTGTGCTCTGTAGAAAATGATACTCCTGACTCTTATTTGTTTATGCCGTCAGGTTCTGGTGCTCTTTTGAGTACCGATTCATATAACGATCAAGGTATTGTATACAAATCATATGTTTACGGCGAAGACCTTGCTATGGAAAAACGGTACAGCCCTACAAACGAGATGGCTGTTAGATTTCCGGTTTACGGCTATAAAAGCGGTGAAAAAGGCGGATTTTCAATTATTGACAGCGGCGCCGAGACAGCTTTGATGACTACAACCGTAGGTAACACTTTATACAAGTTTTCAGCAATTTATCCATCATTCCAGCTTAGAGGATATACAAGTCATGAGTCTACATCTTTTAACAGTACTTCAATGGTAAATGTTTATCCTGAAAATATGGTGGACGGCACTTTCTCAATAAGGTTTTATCCTTTGAGTGGTGAAAACGCAAATTATAGCTCTATGGCTGATATTTATCGCGACTATCTTATGAAAGAAAACGGTCTTACCGAAAATGACGATGAAAAAGCTTTAAGTATTAGTTTAATCGGCGGTACCGAGATAACAAAGTCTTTCTTGGGTATTCCTTACAAGACAGTTTTTGCAACAACAACTGTTGAGCAGGCTAACAACATTGTATCTGAAATTTCAGATAATGTAGATAGTCTTGCGGTAAAACTCAAGGGCTTTGGGCAAAGCGGTATTGATATTGGCAAAATAGGCGGCGGATACAAAATCAATGATAATATTGGTTCTGCTTCGCAGTTGAATGACCTTTCAAAGTCTTGCACAGATCGTAATATTGATTTGTATATGGATTATGATGTTGTGCAATACAGCAGTTCAGGTTCCGGTTTCTCATTTTCCGGTGACAGCGCTATGAGCAGCGGTGTTATTAAAGCAGATCAATATATAATTGATAAAGCCTTGCGTACTAGTGATAAAGATTTGAAATACAGAGTACTTAAGCCTTCGTTGTTTAGCGATGCAGTTTCAAAGGCTTTAAGTAAAAATGCTAAATGGAATATTAACGGTATTTCTTTTGAAACTCTGTCTTCACTTTCTTATTCTGATTATTCAGAATATAATACTTCTTCAGCCTATAACTCAAAGAGTGGTTTTGACTCGGCTGTATCTAAGGCAGTTTCACAGATAAAAGACAGCAGTCAGAAATTTATGGCAACTTCTGCTAATGTCTATGCGGCTGTTGCGGCTGACATTATTACCGATGTTCCCATATATTCTGATAAAGGTTATGCATTTGTTGAAGATGTACCTTTCTATGCAATGGTATTTAAAGGTTATGTACCTATGACTACCGAATCAATTAACCTTGCTATCAGCCCTGAAAAAGCAATTTTAGGTGCTGTTGAAGGCGGTATAGGTCTTAATTATACACTTATTTCACAGTGGGATAACGACCTAATAAATGCACTTTACCCCGAATTTTACAGCACAGTATATTCGGGTGTTAAAGATGGTATGTTATCATGCTATAACGATCTCTCTGATTATTATGAAAGTATTAAAGGCGCAAAGATTACTTCAAGCACTGTAATCGATTCGGGCGTTCACTGTACAGTATTTGATAACGGTGTTACGGTATATGTAAACTACAACAGCACTTCTGCACAAACACCTGCGGGTGAAATAGGGGCGCTTGATTACATCATATTAGGGGGTGCTGCATAATGAAGACTAAAATTAAAAGAAATAGGGGAATTGAAGAGTTAAAATCGCGTTACGGTTTAATGTTCATTTTACCATGGATAATCGGTCTTATAATGTTTTTCTTTGTACCGATAATTCAGTCTTTGTTTTATTCTTTCTGTTCGGTTGTTATTACCTCTGACGGTGTTATTACCACCTGGGTAGGGCTTGAAAACTACCATGAACTTCTTAAAGTAGACCCTAATTATACAACCTGGCTTAGTGAATCGGTTCTTAATTTTGCTTATTCGCTGCCTATTATTCTGGTGTTAAGTCTTGTTTTGGCAATGATTTTAAATCAGAAATTCCGCGGTCGTATCTTTTTTAGAGCGCTCTACTTTTTACCTGTTATTATTGCTACAGGTAAGGTTATGGGCTATATATTTATGACCACTAACGAAGATTTGGCAAGTATGGGTATTTCATCAGGTATGTCTTCAGGCTTGATTTCGGTTGAAGATTTAACCGGCGCACTTAATCTTAGCAATGAAATAGCGGATTTTGTATCTACTGCCATTAACAACATATTCAATCTTGTATGGTCATGCGGTATACAGATAGTTTTGTTCATCGCAGGCTTGCAGTCAATACCTGCTTCTCTTTATGAGGCTTCAAGGGTTGAAGGCGCCACCAAATGGGAAGAATTCTGGTTTATAACCTTCCCGATGTTGTCAAGAATTACTTTGCTGGTTGGTGTATTCACAATGGTTGAGTTGTTTATAAATGAACGCTCACCTATGATTGAACAGGTATACAGCAGAATGCGCGGCGGTCAATATGACATTTCTTCGGCAATGATTTGGTTCTACTTCATTATAGCCATTGCAATTATGGGCATATTGATGCTGTTGTTTATGAAATTTGTTATGAAGCGTTATAACGACTGATAGATGGGAGGAAATGTGAAAATGAAAAATATATTTAAAAATGTTTCCGAAGCCGACCGTCTTAAGGCGCTGCGCTATACTAAAGTGGGTACAAGTGTTATCTATTCTATATTCAGATATGTCTTGCTTATTTCAATCGGTTTCATAATTCTTTATCCGTTGCTGTATATGATAGTTACTTCTATTATGAGTCCTGCAGCATATAACAACTCTACCCGTGTTTGGATTCCTACAGAATTCAATGTAAAAGATAATTTTTCAAAAGCGATAGAAGCTCTTGATTACGGCAAAGGTTTGATTAATACCTTTAAATATGAAGTTATAAGCGCATTGCTTGAAGTTGCTTCATGTGCGGTTATCGGTTACGGTTTTGCAAGATTTAACTTTAAGGGTAAAAAAATATTAACAGGTATACTTTTTCTTACAATTTTGATTCCCGATATGATGGTTCTTATACCTCGAATGGTTAATTATTCAAATCTTGACTTCTTGTATATCGGTACCGGTATTGAAAAATTGGTACATGCAATAGGCAATTTGTTTGGTGCCGACTTTACAGCGTTTGATATTACACCAAATGTTGTTAATACCGGTTTAACAATGTGGTTACCGTCACTTTTGGGTATCGGTTTGCGTTCAGGTATACTAATATACATCTATATACAGTTCTTCAGCGGATTACCTCGCGAACTTGAAGAGGCTGCTTGGGTTGACGGTGCCGGTCCGTTTAAAACTTTCTTGAAGATTGCAATTCCTTCTTCAAGCGTTGTGTTTATAACGGTATTGGTGTTCTCACTTATCTGGCATTGGAATGATGCAATGCTTTCAGGTATGTACTTCACCTCTGATTATCCGTTAGCAAGCGGCTTGTCTACAATTGAAGCATATATGGTACAAAAATGGGGTATTTATTTAAGAAATGTCACACCTCAAGGTGCTTCAATACTTATGGCATCGTGTATACTTTTCATAGTTCCTATGCTTATATTCTATATGATTGTACAGCGTGGATTTATTGAAAGTATTGACCGTGTAGGTATTACGGGTTAATTCTTATATGTTATTTTTTCAAATGTTTTAAGTAAAATAATATAAATGAGTGCAAATTTATGACTACCGGTTAATCCGGTAGTCATATTCATTTTGTTTGGTTGCGCCTTTACATATTTTGGTTTTTGTGATATAATAAAACACATAAAATTTTAAGGGTTGCTATAGCAATTAAAAAGAGGGTAAAACAAATGTCAAAATGTTTAAAAAAATTATTT
>JBJFGD010000070.1:0-4764 GCA_051892355.1 Acutalibacteraceae bacterium
CCACCCGTGTTATGAGTGCACAAACTGCAACAACTTTACGGCAGTATCTTGAAACAGTTGTTACCGCGGGCACGGGAATAGAGGCATCGCCGGTAAGTTGTACTGCTGCCGGTAAAACCGCTACAGCGCAGACAGGCAGATATTATGACAACGGCGAAGAGATAACTAATAGTTGGTTTTGCGGCTTTTTTCCTGCCCAAAATCCAAAGTATGTGACCGTAGTCATGAGTGACAGTAAATCGACCGTAAGTACTGCATCTGTTTTTGCCAAAATTGCCGATGAAATAATGCAATTAAAGGAATATAATGTTGAAAATGATGATTGACAGTAAATGCATATTGTTGTATAATTGTATACAATTATACAAGAGGTGATATAATGCTTGAACTTTCAAATAAAACAAATTTGTTAGAAGAGAATGATTATAAGTATTCACTGCAAGATATTGACCAGCCTAATCTATACCGTGAATTTTACAGTTATGACGATGTACCTCGTATAGCCTTTAATCATCGCAGAGTTCCTATGCAGATGCCCAAAGACATTTGGATAACCGATACTTCTTTGCGTGACGGTCAGCAGTCGGTAGAACCTTATACCGTAGAGCAGATTGTGAATCTTTATAAGCTGATGTCAAAGCTTGGCGGACCATACGGAATTATTCGTCAAACCGAATTCTTTGTTTACAGTAAAAAAGATAGAGAAGCTCTTGAAAAATGCCAAGAGTTAGGCCTTAAATTTCCGGAAATTACCACTTGGATAAGGGCTAATAAAGAAGACTTTAAACTTGTAAAAGATTTAGGTATTAGAGAAACAGGCATTTTAGTTTCTTGCAGCGACTATCACATTTTTAAAAAGCTTAAAATGACACGCAAACAAGCTATGGATACATATCTTGCCGCAGTAGGAGAAGCCTTTGAAGCCGGTGTAATGCCGCGTTGTCATTTAGAGGATATAACCCGTGCTGATTTCTACGGATTTGTTGTTCCTTTTGTAAACGAACTTATGAAAATGTCAAAAGATGCAGGAATACCTGTGCGTATACGCGCATGCGACACAATGGGCTACGGCGTGCCGTACCCCGAAGTAGCATTGCCGCGAAGTGTGCCGGGCATTATTTACGGTTTACAGCATTTTTCAGATGTGCCCAGCGATATGCTTGAGTGGCACGGTCATAACGATTTTTACAAGGCGGTTACAAATGCCTCTACAGCGTGGTTGTATGGCGCTTCGGGTGTCAACTGCTCATTACTAGGCATTGGTGAACGCACCGGTAATGTTCCGCTTGAAGCAATGGTTATGGAATATGCCTCTTTGCGCGGTTCATTTGACGGTATGGACCCAACAGTTATTACCGAAATTGCTGAATATTTTAAAAACGAGATAGGATATACAATTCCGCCAATGACACCTTTTGTAGGCAGAAACTTTAATGTTACCCGCGCCGGTATTCATGCTGACGGTCTGCTTAAAGATGAAGAAATTTACAATATATTTAACACAGATAAAATACTCAATCGCCCTGTGTCGGTATTGATTGGTAAAACTTCAGGACTTGCGGGCATTGCTTATTGGATAAATCAAAATTATAACCTTAAAGGTGAAAATGCTGTTGATAAGCATAGCGAGATTGTAGTTAAAATGAAAGAATGGATTGATAAAGAATACGAAGACGGCAGACAGACTTCACTTTCAAATCAAGAAATAGAAAATAAAATCACCCAACTTTCAGGAGGTAAATTATGATAGAGCATAAAACCGTGTCTCTTGCTGACCAGGTTTTTGAGCACCTTGAAACTGATATTTTAAGCGGTAAATATCAGCGAGGCGAAATTCTTACCGAAAGTAAGTTAAGTTTAGAACTCGGTGTAAGCCGCACCCCTATTCGTGAAGCACTTAAAAAGCTTGAGCAAGAGCACCTGATTGATGAAGCTCCTAAAGGCATAGTAGTTGTAGGCATAAGTGAAAAAGACCTTGAAGACATTTTTATGATACGCTCTAAACTTGAGGGCCATGCTGCGGCTATGGCGGCTAAAAATTATACAGAGAGTCAGTTGGCTACTATTCGCGAAGCACTTGAATTTCAAGAATTTTATCTTAAAAAGAATGATCCCGAGCGCATAAAATCGATGGATAGCCTTTTTCACGAAACAATTTATAAAATGAGTGGCAGCACAATTTTTTATGATGTGTTAGAACCGCTGCATAAAAAAATATTAAAATATCGCCGTGCATCTCTTAGCAATACCAGCCGTGCAGAAGCATCTGTTGCCGAGCATAGGATGATATATGAGGCAATAGCTGCGCGTGACAGCGAGCTTGCAACAAAACTTGTAATAGAGCATCTCGATAATGCTTATAATCATATGAAGAAGAAAGGAAATTGATTATGGGTTACACAATAGCACAAAAAATCATCAAATCTCACCTTGTTTCGGGTGAAATGAAGCCTGGTCAAGAAATATCACTAAAAATAGATCAGACTCTTACACAAGATGCCACAGGTACTATGGCATATCTTGAATTTGAAACAATGGGCCTTAAACGCGTTAAAACTGAAAAAAGCGTTGCTTACATAGACCACAATACATTGCAGTCGGGTTTTGAAAATGCTGATGACCACAGATACATTCAGTCGGTGGCTTCTAAACACGGAATTTATTTTTCAAGACCCGGTAACGGCATTTGCCATCAGGTACATCTAGAACGCTTCGGCAAACCGGGCAAAACACTCATAGGCTCTGACAGTCATACCCCCACAGGCGGCGGCATTGGTATGCTTGCTATGGGTGCAGGCGGTCTTGATGTAGCGGTTGCTATGGGCGGCGGCGCTTACTTTATAACAATGCCTAAAATGTATAAGGTTAACCTTACAGGCAAATTAAAGCCATATGTTACCGCAAAAGATATAAGCCTTGAAATACTTCGTATTTTATCGGTTAAAGGCGGTGTAGGTGCCATAATAGAATGGGGCGGTGAGGGTATTAAAAACCTTTCAGTGCCTGAACGCGCAACCATTACTAATATGGGTACAGAACTTGGCGCTACAACCTCTATTTTTCCGTCAGACGATGTAACAAGAGCATTTTTAAAGGCAGAGGGCAGAGAAGAGGATTATATGCCTCTTGCAAGTGATCCTGATGCCGTTTATGATAAGGTTATTGATATTAACCTTGATGAGTTAAAGCCTCTTATCGCGTGTCCGCACAGCCCTGATAATGTTGTAACTGTTGAATCGCTAAAGGGAACCAAAGTTGACCAGGTTTGCATTGGTTCATGTACCAACTCTTCGCTTATGGATATGCTAAAGGTAGCGGCAATGCTAAAGGGTAAAACAATATCACCATCTGTTAGCCTTTCAATTTCACCTGGGTCAAAACAGGTGCTCTCTATGCTTGCTGACTGTGGTGCATTAAGCGATATAATTGCCAGCGGTGCGCGTATACTTGAATCGGCTTGCGGCCCTTGCATCGGTATGGGCTTTTCACCTAACAGCGCGGGTGTATCTTTGCGTACCTTTAACCGAAACTTCGAGGGCAGAAGCGGTACGGCAGATGCAGGTGTATATCTGGTATCACCTGAAACCGCTGTTGCAGCGGCACTTACAGGCGAAATAACCGATCCAACAACTTTAGGCGAAAACATAAAGATTAAGATGCCTAAAAAGTTTAAGATAGACGACAGTGCGGTTATAGCTCCGGCTCCTGAATGCTGTGCTGACAGTGTAGAAGTTTTGCGCGGACCTAATATTAAGCCGTTCCCCGAATCAAAACCGCAAACCGACAGTTTTTCAGCCGAGGTTGCGCTTAAGGTTGGCGATAATATTACAACCGACCATATAATGCCTGCCGGTGCTAAAATTTTGCCATATCGTTCAAATATTCCGCATCTTTCACAGTTCTGCTTTGGTGTATGCGATAAATCTTTCCCCGAAAGAGCAAAGGCTTTGGGCGAAAGCATTATTGTTGGTGGCAGCAACTACGGTCAGGGGTCATCGCGTGAGCATGCAGCATTGGTGCCAATGTATTTAGGTGTTCGTGTTGTAATTACCAAAAGTTTTGCCCGTATACATGTTGCAAACCTTATAAATGCCGGTATTATGCCGTTAACCTTTAAAAATGCTGATGATTATGATAAAATAAATCAAGGCGATAAGCTGTCACTTTCAAATGTGTTTGACGGTATGGACAGCGGAGTTATGGTGCTTTCAAATGAAACATCAGGCGACAAGATTGAGCTTGTATGCAATTTCACAGACAGACAAAAGCAAATCCTTAAAGCTGGCGGTTTGCTGAATTATACAAAGGAAGGTAAATAATATGGAAAATTATGTTGATAAAGCGGTTGAGCAGTTCCGCACAATTCTTGAAGAACAGATTGCAAGAGAAAGAAAAATGGAGTCAGACACAGCTTATACAGATTATAAAAAACTTGATAAAATTATAATCGGTGTATGCGGCGGCGACGGTATAGGCCCCATAATTTCAGCTGAATCAGAAAGACTTTTGAAATTTATATTAAAAGATGAAATTGCAGCCGGTAAGGTAGAACTTCGCACCATAGAAGGTCTTACTATTGAAAACCGAATTGCGCATAATAAGGCTATTCCTGATGATGTTTTAGCAGAAATTAAGGCATGTAATGTAATACTGAAAGCTCCAACAACTACACTAAAGGGCGGCACTTTAGAAAGCGCAAATGTTGCTATGCGCCGAGAACTTGATTTGTATGCAAATGTTCGTCCGGTTGCTGTTCCTGAAGAC
>JBJFGD010000071.1:0-4736 GCA_051892355.1 Acutalibacteraceae bacterium
TGCATAGTGCGGAAGTCTTTTGCATTGTATGCTTCGGCATAAATGTCGTTGATAAGCGAGGTAACATACTTTTCATGCTCAAGACCTGCCTTCAATACATCCATATGGCAAGAGAAAATCTTGTCGGGCTTGTCAATGGCTTCAAGCGTTACCTTTTGATTTTCATTCTGCAGGTATTGATAGAAAAGCATAGCGTGGTCGCGCTCTTCCTGTGCTTGAATTTTATACCAGTTAGCAAAACCGTCAAGCCCTGCATCTTCAAAATAGTTTGAAAAATCGAGATAAAGATATGCAGAATAGAATTCTTTGTTTATCTGTTGGTTTAGTAGTTCATGTACTTTTTCATTCATTTTTTTGCTTCTCCTTAATCGTGTTATTATATTTGTTATTTTACAACTTTTAATGGCATATGTCAATAATGCAGACCTAAATTATTGACGAATGTTATTTATTTTGATATACTAAAGTTAGCTAAAAAGGAGCTATGCTTATGAATTACTTAACATATTTACCTGTTTTTGATAAGCTGACAAAAGAGCAACAGAACACGCTTACAAATTCGGCTTTTATTCGTAATTTCAGCAAAAACGAAATCTTGCATAACGGCTCGGCTGACTGCACGGGGCTTTTTCTTGTGCTTTCGGGTCAGCTTCGTGCCTTTACTATATCAGAATACGGCAAAGAACTAACACTTTACCGTCTTTTTGAGCGTGATATTTGTCTGTTTTCTGCATCGTGTATAATGCGTAACATTCAGTTTGATATAACCATTACCGCAGAAAAAGACACCCAAGTTTTGGTTATACCCGCAGAAGTATATAAAAGAATTATGGAAGTATCTGCACCGCTTGCAAACTACACAAATGAGATTATGGCAAGCCGTTTTTCTGATGTTATGTGGCTCATTGACCAAGTCAGAGGAAAGAGTTTTGACAAGCGATTGGCGGAATTTCTTTTAAATGAAGCAAATATTGAAGGCACAAACACCCTGTGCATTACACACGAAACTATCGGTAATCATTTAGGCAACCCAAGGGAAGTTGTAACCAGAATGCTCAAACATTTTCAAAACGAGGGTATGGTTAAGTTATCAAGAGGTGTGGTTGAGATTACTGATACAAATAAACTTGAAAGAATCATAGAGGAATAAATATGGAACTTGTATTATTAACTGCACTCGGTGTCGGCGGTGCTACTGTTATAGGGGCTGTTGTTGGCTTTGCGTTTAAAAATATATCGCATAAGTTTTCGGATATTGTATTATCATTCGCCGCAGGCGTTATGCTTGCCGCCGCAGTATTGGGTCTTATAATTCCTTCGCTTGAATATGGCGGAAAATACGGTATTCTTATTACGGTTGCAGGTATTTTTTGCGGAGCGATAACTCTCAATCTAATTGATAAATTAGTGCCTCATCTACATAAAATTGCGGGCGCTGAACCAGAGCACCATAACAATGCAAAGCTTAGCAAGGTTTTATTATTTGTTATGGCAATAGCCATTCATAACCTGCCCGAAGGAATTGCCGCAGGTGTAGGCTTTGGTTCGGGTGATACATCGCAAGCACTTATTATTGCAGGCGGTATTGCACTGCAAAATATTCCCGAAGGAATGGTCATTATCGCCCCAATGCTTGCCGCAGGTATTAGCCCTCGCAGAACCTTTATTCTTGCAATGATAACAGGTCTTGTTGAGGTGGTTGGCACATTGCTTGGTTACTTTGCAGTCAGCATTTCGGTAGCTGTTTTGCCGTTTGCCCTTGCATTTGCAGGCGGCACGATGCTCTATGTCATCAGCGATGAAATGATTCCCGAAACCCACGCTCACGGAAGTGAACGCGGTGCGACATACGCCTTGCTTGTCGGTTTTTGCATTATGTTAGTTACAGATGTATTGCTGGGTTAAAAGAAAAGCGTTGAGAAATCCTTTTGGAAATCTCAACGCTTTTCTTGTTAGTCTTGTTTGCTGAATTGGTCTTTGCCAACGCCGCATAAAGGGCATTCATAATCTTCGGGTAAATCTTCCCACTTGGTGCCTTCTGCTTCTTCATCGTATACATAGCCGCATACATCGCAAATATATTTCATGGGTTTTCCTCCTTTCAATTAAAGTATTTCCAAAATTTGTTCTTTTGGTCGGTAACCGACAACTTGTTTTACAAGTTTACCGTCTTTTATGACTGCGAGCATAGGTATGCTCATTACCTTAAACTGTGCTGCAAGTTCGGGCTGTTCATCAACATTGATTTTACCGACTTTTATATCATCTCGCTCGTTTGCAATTTCTGATACAATAGGGCCTACCATACGGCAGGGTCCGCACCAATCAGCGTAAAAATCGAGCAATACGGGTTTGTTTGAATTTAAAACTTCACTATTAAAGTTTTCTTTATTTATTTGAATGACCGACATCATTTAGTCCTCCTTTGGTTTTCAAATTACATTATAACATATTCAAATTAGAATTTCCATAGTAAAATCACTTTTCTTTGTAGTAGAGCATACAGTGGCAAAAGCCTTCATATTCAGGGTCGGCAATCTGTTTTTTAAACTCGGTACACATACACTTTGTGTCATCGTTTTGCTCTTTGCGGCAAGGGCAGTAACCGCCTGTTTTTTTAAGCCCCTCTTTTACAACCTTTACTATTTCTTTATCAGGATTTAATGTTATTTTCATTTAAAACCATCTCCTACTTGTTTTATGGGTTTATTATACCACAACTTTTAAAATTTTCAGTGATTTTATCACAAAAAGTTATATAATATTTTAAAATAAATCAAACCGTATAAAAATCTATATATAGACTATTTGTTTTATTGACTGAAATAACAAATTATAGTAGACACAGGGGAAGGTCCCCTGTGTTTTCACTACATATACATAAGCTATTCGTATATGGTTGACGGCAATGTGGTATCAAGCGGTACCACGCTGTTTGCGGCGCATAAGCGCTTTGATTTTGAAGATCCTCATCTTCGTTGTGAGGTTAACGGCGATGAAATTACCGTTTATGCCGATTGCTATGCCAAGGCGGTTGAAATTGACTCGCTTGACAGCGACTTTATTTTGAGCGACAACTATTTTGATATGAACGCAGGCTCACACACGGTAAAAATATTAGAGGGAACACCCAAAACAATCAGACTGCGCAGTGTTTATGATATTAAATAATTAAATTTCAGTTTGTTAGTTATTTGTAGGACCGGCTTTATCGGCGGTTTATCGGCGGTTTGTTAAATCACATTAAGATTTTGCAAATTGTCATATAGGCCGGTTTCTACATTATGTTTTTATATTATCGGTTTATATGATACAATTATACAACAATATTTAAAAGCCTTATAACACAAGGAACCGTCCCCTGTGTTTCGTCCCCTGTGTTTCCCTGTGTTTTAAGTTTTTTATCGATTTACTTTATAAAGCAAATGTGATATAATAAGAAAAAATTGCTAATATATGGGTGATTTGATATGAAAAGGGTAATAAGTTTAATAATCTCTATGTGTGTTATATTGCTTGTCTGTGGATGCACACCAACAGAACGGGATTTAGAAAAAGAAATAGAATTTGATGATATTAAAAGTGAGATATATGCCAAAGCATACGAAGAAGGATATAAAGATGCTACTCAAGCAGTTATTGATGAATTGCCGTGGTACTTGATTGATATGGAAGAACTTGAAGATTCTTTATATCAGATATTTGAAGATGGAGAATATGCCGAAGAAGTTAGAGACCAAATTATAACTTATTGCAATATATATGAGAAAAAAGATTTTGCAATTGATTATTCCAACGAAGAAATGGATTATGATTACTAATTAAAAAACAAAGTGGTGGGAATTATGGATAAAACACAGGGTACTGTTTCCTGTGTTTAAAACAATTGTATAAACTTGAAAAAAGTGTGCAGTTATGATACAATATTAAAAATCAAATTTTAAGAGGTGTCTAAAACGGACAATCAATATGTAAAGGTTGACTTGCCTTCGTCGATTTATGTTAGGCTTTCACAAACAATATACGATAAATGCTATTGTAATTTTGATGAAGCAAAATGGTTAAGTTTTAATAATTTTATAAATGCAGGACTTTACTTTCCACAAATTATGCAATTTGTTTTTGTACTGATTGCTATATTCAATGGCAAAACAAGTTGGTCAGACTTAATACTATGCAATTTAATTGTAAGTGGCGGATTTACAATTATCTGGTATTTATTTAAGTTTTATAAGATACCTGGATTAAGTTTTATCAGTTGCTTCCTTGGTGGAAACATTTTTAGATTTTTCATCCATTTAGTACCTTTAGCAATTATATCCTTTTTTGTATTAAAAGATTGGAAAATATTTTTGTTTTGCATAATTGGAGGCATAATTGCACATATAGTATCGACAATTATTTATGGCATATTAGCAACAACAAAATATAACGATGAAGTTGCTGTTTATGTTTCAAATTTCAGAACATAGTTAACTCTTAAGGTGGTCAAATGACCACCTTTTATTTATACAGATATTTTATATTTGTTTTGAAACAATAGCAACAAAGGTTGCAAATTGTAATATAGGTTGGTTTCTACATTATATTTTTATATACAAATACCGAATTATATGATACAATTATATTGCAACAATATTTAAAATTCTTAAAGGAAATTAAAATAATGGTAAAGATTCTTTTTGTTTGTCACGGCAATATCTGCCGCAGCCCACTCGCCGAGTTTTTAATGAAAG
>JBJFGD010000072.1:0-4713 GCA_051892355.1 Acutalibacteraceae bacterium
ATTTTTGCCTTGCAACGCTTAAGCCAACGGGTTGTTCTTTCACATGAGTCTTTAGCATATTTATACTGTGCAGGGTTTTCAACACATTCATCAAAAGCCATAGCTATTGTAGAGCCTAAATTAGACTGAATCTGCATGCTTTCTTCAGGGCCCATAAAAATACGCTTGCCGTCAATGTGGCTGGCAAAGGTTACACCCTCTTCTTCAATATGACGAAGCGACGCTAACGAAAACACCTGAAAACCGCCACTGTCGGTAAGAATAGGACCATCCCAAGTAGTAAATTTGTGTAAACCGCCGCAATCGCGCACAACCTCATCACCGGGTCGAACATGCAGGTGATAAGTGTTGCTTAACATTACCTGACATCCGATTTCTTTCAAGTCTTCGGCAGATACCGCGCCTTTTATAGCGCCTGCAGTTGCAACATTCATAAAAGCAGGCGTTTGCACGGTGCCGCGATTGGTTATAAATTCGCCACGACGCGCACCGTTTTCTTGTTTTAATAATTTATACATAAAATCTCCTAAGTATTTACTAAAGAATTAGCATTACATCTACAAAGTTTATGGGATATGTGAAAAGAATTTTTTAATCCGTCGGCGAAGCCGACACCTTGCCTCTTCACTATTACCTCTTACTTTTTACCTGCTCATCCTTTATAGGATGAGCATTGCATCGCCAAAGCTGAAAAATCTGTATTTTTCTTCTACGGCAATCTTATATGCATTCATTGTGTTTTCATAACCTGCAAAAGCAGAAACCAACATAATAAGTGTGCTTTCAGGCAGATGAAAATTAGTGACAAGACCATCCATACACTTAAATGTATAACCCGGGTAAATAAAAATGCCCGTATCACCGCTGCATTCACACATTTTTTCGTACTTTTGAGCCACACTTTCAACAGTGCGACAGCTTGTAGTACCAACGCATATTACCCTGCCACCGTTTTCTTTGGTTTGATTAATTGTATCGGCAGTTTCTTTTGGCATATAGTAATGCTCGGTATGCATTTTGTGGTCACGAATATCATCAACCTTGACGGGTCTAAATGTACCCAGCCCCACATGCAAAGTAACATATACCACCTTTACACCTATATCTTTAATTTTTTCAAGCAGTTCGGGGGTAAAGTGTAAACCTGCGGTTGGTGCGGCGGCAGAACCGAGTTCTTTTGAATAAACTGTCTGATAACGCTCACGGTCGCTTAATTTTTCTTTTATATAAGGCGGCAAAGGCATTTGACCCACCTTGTCCAAAACGGAGAAAAAATCACCGTCACATTTAAATTTGATAATACGGTTGCCGTCCGGTAAAACCTCAACAACAGTAGCAGAAAGTTCTTCGCTGAAAATAAATTCTCTGCCAACTTTTGCTTTTTTACCGGGGCCCGCCAAACATTCCCAAGTGTATAGGTCTTTTTGCTTAAGCAGCACAAATTCAACAACAGCGCCTGTGTCGGCCGTTGTTCCGTAAAGGCGTGCAGGCAGCACACGGGTATTGTTAAGCACAAGGCAGTCACCCGCCTTTAAAAAATCGGGCAGATTATGGAAAGTGTAGTGCGAAACTTCACCTGTTTGTTTATCAAGTTTTAACATTCGTGAAGAATCACGCGGAAATATAGGTGTTTGCGCAATAAGTTCTTCGGGCAAATCGTAATAAAAATCGCTTTTTCTCATATATTTTTACCAATAACTTTCATATTTTATAAATATAATTTGGTTTGACAAACTACCATTATAGTGGTATTATTTATTAGAATATTATAGTGCAGATTTCTGCTAATATCAACTAATTTTTTTAGTTTTCGATTGGAGGACCCAAAAAATGAAAAATTTCAATGTAGGTATAGTAGGTGCTACGGGTATGGTAGGTCAGCGTTTTGCGTTACTGCTTGCCGATCACCCTTGGTTTAAAGTAACAGCCCTTGCTGCAAGCTCTCGCAGTGCAGGTAAAACTTATTGCGATGCTGTTGGCAACCGTTGGGCTATGACCACACCCATGCCTGAAAATTTGAAAGATATGACTGTTTACAATGCAGTTGCAGATATTGATACAATAGTTTCAAAGGTAGACTTTGTCTTTTGCGCAGTAGATATGAAAAAAGACGAAATCAAGGCTTTAGAAGAACTTTACGCAAAACATGAATGCCCCGTTGTTTCTAACAACTCGGCTAATCGCTTTACACCAGATGTTCCTATGGTTATACCCGAGCTCAACCCCGAGCACATCGAGGTAATTAAGGCGCAACGCAAACGCCTTGGCACAAAAAGAGGCTTTGTAGCCGTTAAGTCTAACTGCTCGCTTCAGAGCTATGTGCCGGCACTTTTTCCGCTTGATAAAGAATTTGGCATAGAAAAATGCCTTGTTTGCACCTATCAAGCAATTTCAGGCGCAGGTAAAACCTTTGAGCGTTGGCCTGAAATGATAGATAATGTTATTCCCTTTATAGGCGGCGAAGAAGAAAAGAGCGAAAAAGAACCGCTTAAAATTTGGGGTAAGGTTGAAAACGGCGAAATCAAACTTGCCGACAGCCCTAAATTTACCGCACAGTGCTTGCGTGTTCCCGTTTCTGACGGACATATGGCGGCTGTATTTGTAACATTTAAAAACAAACCCACAAAAGAACAAATTCTCGAAGTTTGGAAAAATTTCTCAGGCGTTCCGCAAGAACTTCAACTTCCACACGCACCAAAGCAGTTCCTTAACTACTTTACCGAAGACAATATGCCGCAGACCAAAATGCATCGCGACCTTGAAGGCGGCATGGCAATCTCTGCAGGCAGACTGCGTGAAGACAGCCAGTATGACTATAAATTTGTTTGCCTTTCACACAACACTTTGCGTGGCGCAGCAGGCGGTGCAGTATTGTTAGCAGAACTTTTAGCGGCAAAGGGTTATATGGACTAAACATATAAAAACCAAACTTAATTTAATGAGGTGTTTTTATGAAGAAAAGAATTTTCACGGGTGCTGCAACAGCGCTTGTCACCCCAATGAACGATGACGGAAGTGTAAATTTTGGACGTTTAAAAACTCTTGTTGAAGAACAAATTAACGGCGGTATTGATGCACTTGTTATATGCGGTACTACCGGCGAAAAATCAACCCTACGCTATGACGAGCATCTTAAAGTTATTGAAGAGGCGGCAAATGCGTGTAACCACCGTGTGCCTATTATTGCAGGAACCGGCAGCAATGACACCGTGTATTCGGTAGAACTATGTAATGATGCCGAAAGTGTTGGCGCCGATGCATTTTTAATGGTTACACCATATTATAACAAAACTTCTCAAGCAGGTCTTGTGGCACATTATAACTATATTGCAGACCGTGTAAATAAACCGATTATTCTTTATAATGTTCCGTCAAGAACGGGTGTTAATATTAAACCCCTAACCTATAAAGAAATTTCAAAACACCCTAACATTGTAGCAACAAAAGAAGCCAGCGGCGACCTGTCTGCGATTGCCCAAATTAAATACCTTTGCGGTGATGATTTAGACATTTATTCGGGTAATGATGACCAAACTGTACCTATTTTGTCTCTGGGCGGCATTGGCATTATATCGGTGCTTTCAAATATTGCACCGCGTGTTATGCACGATATTTGCGATTTATATTTAAACGGTAAAACTAATGAAGCAACAAAGTTACAGTTAAAATATATAGGTCTTATGAATGCTATGTTCTGCGATGTTAACCCTATTCCCGTTAAAGAAGCGATGAATATGTTAAATATGAATGCAGGCCCTTGCAGAATGCCGCTTTGCCCTATGAGCAAAGAAAATAAAGAGTTTTTAAAATCAAAGCTTATTGAATGCGGATTCAAACTATAACTAAAATTTCGGAAGTGAAAAACAAATGATAAATGTATTACTTTCAGGCGCGTGCGGAAAAATGGGTAATGCTGTTACACGCTGTTGTAAAGAAGATGAAAATTTAAAAATTATTGCGGGTGTTGACCGTGTAGAAGCACTTTACGATTACCCTATTTTTAAATCATTTGACGAAGTTAATGTTACACCCGATGTAATAATTGACTTTTCTAATGTTTCGGTGCTTGACAGCTTGCTTAAGTATGCTATAAAGAATAACATACCAGTTGTTCTTGCAACAACAGGCTACAGCGAAGTACAGATTGCACAGATTAAAGATGCGGCAAATAAAATTCCTGTTTTCTTTACCGCGAATATGTCGCTTGGTGTTAATCTGCTTTCAAGTCTTGCAAAATATGCCGCAGGTATATTAGGCGGCGATTTTGATGTAGAAATAGTGGAAAAGCATCACAATCAGAAGCTTGATGCCCCTTCGGGTACTGCTTTAATGCTTGCAAATGCCGTAAATGAGGTTTTTGATGACAAATACAACTATGAGTATGACCGTCACTCAAAACGCCAAAAACGCCCTAAAAACGAAATTGGTATTCACGCTATACGCGGCGGCACAATTGTTGGTGAACATGATGTGATTTTTGCAGGTCATGATGAAGTTATTACCCTATCACATTCGGCACAGTCTAAAGAAGTTTTTGCATCAGGCTCAATAAAAGCAGCAAAATTTATAATTGGTAAACCGTGCGGTTTATATGATATGGGCAGTATTTTAAATTTTAATAAATAATTTATTGTAAGTTACAAAAATGCGTTCAGCAAGTGCTGAACGCATTTTTGTCATAACCTTATCTCAAAATGGCTTTTTAGTATAGAA
>JBJFGD010000073.1:0-4712 GCA_051892355.1 Acutalibacteraceae bacterium
TTTTTATTCGTAGGCTCTACTTGGCTACCCCAACATTTATTATAGAGCCTAAAAAGAGTGCCCCTTTGGGGCACTCTTTTTTCTGTCAAAAAGGGCTCCCCTTGTCAGGGGAGCCTAACTCGTAATATTTGTTTTAAATTCTACCGTAAATAACAGTATTTTCTTTTAAGATTTCGGCAAGCCAATCGTTAAGACATTCTTGTTTTATGCGCCATTGCCAATTACCGCCTAATGTAGATGGGGTGTTTATTCTGCCGCTTGAATCAAGACCTAAAAGATCTGCCATCATGAGTATACATATGTCGCAAACGCTTGCCATAGCCGCCTTTATCATAGCCCAGTTAAAGCCGCTGTCAGAAGTATAGTTCAAATAATTTTTAGCGTTTTTAACGGTGCTTTCGTTTGAAGTTTTTAGCCAGCCCATAACGGTATCGTTGTCGTGTGTGCCTGTATATATAACCGCGTGCGGTGTTAGGTTATGCGGCAGGTATGCGTTTTTGCTGTCGCCGTCAAATGCAAACTGCAGCACCTTCATACCCGGAAAACCCGTAGCCTTTAGCATTTTACGCACAGCAGGGGTAATAACACCCAAATCTTCGGCAATTATGGGCAAGTCTTTGCCAAATTCTTTTTTAAGTGCGTTAAACAAATTGGTGTTAGGGCCCTTTATCCATTTGCCTCCTGTAGCATCTTTGTCGCCATATGGAATAGCAAAAAAAGATTCAAAACCTCTGAAATGGTCAATTCGCACAAGGTCATACCGCTTTAGCGCCGAGCCTAAATACCCTTTCCACCAAGCGTAGCCCGTCTGCTTCATATATTGCCAATCATAAAGAGGATTTCCCCAAAGCTGACCGTCAGCGCTAAACGCATCGGGCGGAACACCCGCAACCTTTTTAGGTATATAGTCATCATCTAATAAAAACTGTTTGGTATTTGCCCACACATCAGCCGAGTCAAGCGCCACATAAATTGGTATATCGCCAATAATTTTGATTCCGTTTTTGTTAGCGTAGTTTTTAAGCGCCGACCATTGCTCGCTAAACTTAAACTGTAAAAATTTATGAAAATTAATTTCGTCTATGTATTCTGCCTCAGCTTTTTTCAGTGCGGCGGGGTCTCGCTTTTTAAGCGGTTCTTGCCACTGTTGCCAAGAAATACCGCCGTTTGCCGTTTTGATTGCCATAAACAGCGCATAATCGTTTAGCCAAAATTCATTCTCGGTTACAAAGTTATTGTATTCGTCATCGGGTTTAAAACGATTAAACGCTTTTTTAAGCAGGGGATAGCGGTGTTTATAAAGCTTTTCATAGTCAACCGCTTCTATATTGTCACCAAAATCACAAGCCTTTATTTCGGCAGTTAAAAGCAGCTTTTCTTCAGCCAGCATATCAAGGTCTATAAAATAAGGGTTGCCTGCAAATGACGAAAAAGACTGATAGGGCGAATCACCGTAGTTTGTTGGGTTAAGCGGCAGTATCTGCCAAAGTGACTGCGCGCCTTTTTTTAAAAAATCGACAAAGTCATAGGCAGCACTTCCAAAAGTGCCTATGCCGTAAGGCGAGGGCAATGAAAAGATAGGCATTAAAATTCCGCAAGTTCGCATAGTTAAAATATCTCCGATTTTTATAATGAATATCATTAAGCGATAAATACCGCTGAATGATTAATTTTTAAATACTATACATTTAATAACTGCCAAACACTCTCGCAGTGTGCCTGACAGCAGATATGACATTGTAGTGTTGCTGTGGTAATGGGCAGTATTTTTCAGTTCTGCAAATTCAGCGCACATACCTGCGCGCAAAACATGGTATTCGTTTGTTATGAAAGCGGCAGTGTAAGAGCCGTCAAACTGCTTGTCTAAAATATCTTTTGAATATTTAAAGTTTTCATATGTGCTGGCAGCTTTTTCTTCCTTTATTATTTTATCTTGAGGAACATTTTTTTGAAGCAGATATTTTTCCATAGCCGCCGCTTCGGTAATTTCTTCCATATCGCCCTTGCCGCCGCTTACTATAATTAAGGCATCGGGATTTTGATTGTGATATTTTATTGCGCAGTCAAGCCGCCTTGTGAGCGTTAAACTCGGCGTTTCGCCATGCAGCGCCGCACCAAGCACTATAACGGCATCTTCTTTGTATGTAACATTGTCGCTTTTGCCGTAAATAATTAAAAAGCCGACAAAGCATACAACCAACGCAAGACCTATAATAAAAACAGTTTTAATCCATTTTGCTATTTTGTGAAAAAACGCGGCAAATACCATAACGGCACCGCCTAATATCACGGTTAAAAAATTGCCTGTATTAAGGTTTGATACAAAAAACAGCGCAATTCCGTTAATAAAAATTGCCGCGCCGATAATAAGAAAAATTATTTTTATAATCTGTTTTAAATTTACGGTTTTCATAAAACGCCGCCTTGCAAGTTTTTATAATTTATTATACCATTACATAATAAAAAGAGCAAGTTTTACCTTGCTCTTTGGTGTATTAGTAATTATCAAGCAATGACTGATAGAAAGCCGAATAATCTTTGCTTTTTTTGTTAGTAAATTCAATAGCCTCGCGCGGATGGCGGTTGAGCAGTCCGGTGCATAGATATTGAAGGTCATAACCCCACACAATGCCCTGTTCGCGAAGTTGCGGCATATAGTTTTCAATAAACTGTAAAATGCCGTAAAGATTATATTTTGGGTTTTTAAGAAAACCGATTAACAGTTCGGTAGCGCAGTTTCCGGCACCGCGACCCATACCTTGAACGGTAACATCTAAAAATGATACGCCGTATGACAGGGTTTCAATGGTATTGGCAAAAGCCAGATTTTGATTGTTGTGTGCGTGAAAACCGATTTTTTTGTCGGTGTTTTCAACTGCGGCAAGGTATTCTTGTGTTAGTTCGCAGGCATTTTCGGGGTAAAGCGAGCCGTAACTGTCTACAAGGTAGATAACATCTACGGGGGTATTGGTTAACATTTCGAGCGCCTTAGCTATCTGGTCGGAATTTGCTTGAGATACCGCCATGATATTGCAGGTAGTTTCATAACCAAGATTGTGAAAATGCTCTATCATTTCAACAGCGGCGGGTATTTGGTGAATATAGCAGGCAACGCGCACCATATCGATAACGCTTTCGCTTTTGGGTAAAAAGTCGGTTTTATAGTCGCATCTGCCAACATCGGCCATAACGGCGATTTTAAGGTCGGTGTCATTGTTGCCCACTATGGCGCGAATATCTTCTTCTTTGCAAAACTTCCACTTGCCGAAATCGTTTTCATTAAATATATTGCGACTTGCTTTATAGCCGAACTCCATATAGTCAATGCCGCATTTCACATTAGTTTTGTAAAGCTCGCGTACAAACTCATCTGTAAACTCAAAATTATTGCAAAGTCCGCCGTCGCGGATAGTAGCATCTAAAACTTTTATGTCATCTCTGACATTCATTAAATTACCTTTTCTTGTACTCATTTTACATCTCCATAAAATTTAAAACTGTTAATCTAAAATTTAACACGATATTGCCGATTTGTCAACTTTAAAATTTTCGTATTTCAAGCGATTCGTCATCGGCACCTTTTTCAATATTTTTTATAACAATATAATAACTGTAATCGTCGTTTACCTTTACGCTTATTCTATCCCCCACGCGCCTATTCATAATAGCGCTGCCTAAAGGCGATTCTTTGCTTATAATATTATTAAACGGGTCGCGGCGAAGTGAGGTTGCAATTCTTACCTGTTCTTCGCAATCGTCTTCTTCAATATAGTATGTTACCGTATCAAAAAGACCGACGGTGTCAGCATCGCTTGCGGTGTCTATAATAACGGCGGTTTTTATCATATTGCGTAAATATCTTATGCGGCTTTCGTTTTTACCGCGCTCTCGTTTAGCGGCATGGTATTCGGCATTTTCTGAAAGGTCGCCGAAGCTCCGTGTAAATTTTACCTCTTCAAGTATTTTAGGCCGCACTACTGTTATGCGGTAGTCTAATTCCTCTTGCATTTTTTTAATATCAACAGGGGTTAATTCATCATACATTTTATTAATTCATCGCCTTTGAATATTCATTCGCTTAAAATTTTAAAAATACAATGTTTTATACATTTTCTTTTTTCAACCGTATAAACTTTTGCTCTATAGCTTTTTAAAAACATAATGCAACTGTAAATATTATAGTATATCGTATTTATAAATACAAGAATATTTGTTTTGATAGAAAATAAAAAATAGCATACTAAAAAGTATGCTATTTAATGGCGGAGTAGGAGAGACTTGAACTCTCGCGCCGGTTGCCCGACCTACGCCCTTAGCAGGGGCGCCTCGTCACCACTTGAGTACTACTCCGAATGCTGATGTTCTAATTAATATTAATTTTTTATCGTAAAAATAAAAAATGGCGGAGAGGAAGGGATTCGAACCCTTGTGGCTTGCGCCAAACGGTTTTCAAGACCGCCTCGTTATGACCGCTTCGATACCTCTCCGTGTGCCAAAATATTGTATCACAAACAAATAAAATTGTCAACAATAACTTTTAATAACTTTATTTTTATTTTTTAAAAGGCTTAAATTTTTGCAATATTAAAAAAATAATTAACATTCGCAAAAATTTCACTTGACTTTATTATATAATTGTGGTATAGTAATCAAGCGCGAAAAATGCTGGTGTAGCTCAGTTGGTAGAGCAGCTGATTTGTAATCAGCAGGTC
>JBJFGD010000074.1:0-4708 GCA_051892355.1 Acutalibacteraceae bacterium
TTAAGGAGAGATATTTATGAGCATATTTAAGAAAAAAGATGATCTTATAACCGGTTGGCAATGTATTTCAAACGAATGTGAAAGGGTTTACCCCGGGCAAAAAGACCCTAAACATTATGCGCCCATTATAAAGTGGGAATTTGGCGGCAATCAACCGCTTGACGGTATCAGCGTATATGACGGCGGCGATTATTGGCATTTTGTGACTTACGGATTTTCTGAATTATATGAAAAAGAAACAGACGATGAAGAAATCAGCGGATACGGAATGGAATTTACTTTAAAATTAAAAAAAGATAATTACGATGATGAAGAAGCCGAAATAAAATGCATATGCGGCATATTGCAATATTTTGCAAGAACCACCTTCAACTACGGCGAAGTATTCGGACCTTACGAGTATTTATATTCAGGACAAACAGAAGGCATAGATGCAAAGCAGCAGTCTAATATTACCGCTTTTATAACAATTCCAGACACACAATTTAAAAAATTAAATACTCCAAACGGAACAGTTGAGTTTGTAGAATTAATCGGTGTTACAAATGATGAAATATCGGCTGTGATTAACAAGCAGATTAATGTAAAAGACTTATATAAGATGTTGGGCACCGATGTAACCGATTATAACAGAGAATCGGTTATCTAATTACCAATAGTTTATGATTGTTTTTTAGTAAAGACTGACAAATAAATATAAAATACTTGACTTCTACTTAATACAAGTATATAATAATACCATACTTTAACACTACTATGTAGTGAAGTGAAAAAACCAAATATTTGGGGGTTATTAAAATGTTAAAAAAAGTATTGGCAATAGTTCTTGCAGCAGTTTTAATCTGTGGCGTGTGCGCAGGCTGCGGTAACGCAAAAGATGACGGTAAGTATAAAATCGGCATTGTTCAGCTTACAGAACACCCGGCTCTTGATGCTGCTACCGAAGGCTTTAAGCAGGCTATCATTGATGAACTTGGCGAAGATGCTGTTGAGTTTGATTATCAGAGTGGTCAGGGCGATTCAAACACCTGCTCAACAATTGCAAATCAATTTGTTTCAAACAAGGTTGATTTGATTATGGCAAATGCTACTCCTGCACTTCAGGCAGCAGCTGCAGCTACTGCAGATATACCGATTCTCGGTACATCTGTTACAGAATACGGTGTTGCACTTGCTATTGATGATTTTGACGGCACAGCAGGCGGCAACATTTCTGGTACATCTGACCTTGCTCCGCTTGATCAGCAGGCATCAATGATTACCGAATGGTTCCCTGAAGCTAAAACCGTAGGTTTGCTTTACTGCTCATCAGAGGCAAACAGTAAATATCAGGTAGATGTTGTTAAGGCTGAACTTGAAAAAGTAGGTCTTACAGCAGAGCTTTATCCGTTTGCAGATTCAAATGAACTTTCTTCTGTATGCACAACAGCAGCTGCTAACAGTGATGTGCTTTATGTTCCTACCGATAACACAGTTGCTGACAATACCGGTATTATCGATTCTGTATGTCAGGCGGCAAAAACACCTGTAATAGCAGGCGAAGAGGGCATATGCAAAGGCTGCGGTGTAGCTACACTTTCTATCAGCTATTATGACCTTGGTTACACAACAGGTAAAATGGCTGTTAAGATTCTTCGTGACGGCGCAGACATTTCAACTATGCCTATCGAATATACATCGACAACCAAAAAATACAACCCAACTATTTGCGAAGCTTTAAATATTACTCCTATTGAAGGTTACGAAGCAATCGAAGCAGAGTAATTTTATAATCGCAAAAACAAAAAATATTATTTTAGCAAGGGAGAATGTTTTTCTCCCTTGACTGTTATTTTTGGAGAAAATCATGGGAATACTTTCAGTCTTAAACCAGTTGCTTAATGCATTACCGGGTTCAATATCTCAAGGGCTTATATGGGGCATTATGGCAATAGGTGTTTACATTACATACAGAATTCTCGACATAGCCGACCTTACTGTTGACGGCTCGTTTGCAACGGGCGGTGCAGTATGCGTTATGTGCATACTAAGCGGTTGGAATTTGTGGGCTTCGGTGCTTATGGCTTTGGTCGCAGGTATGCTTACAGGTTTTATGACAGGCGTTTTTCATATATTTATGGGAATACCGGCAATCCTTTCGGGAATACTGTCACAGCTTGCCCTTTATTCTATAAACTTAAAAATACTCGGCAAGTCAAATCAGTCGGTAAATGTTAATAATACCGATTTGCTTATTTCGTTGCGCTGGGTGCGTGATTTTGCCATACACAACCCAATTATCACCGTAGGAATTATTGTAATTATACTCATAGCAATTCTTTACTGGTTCTTCGGCACAGAAATGGGCTGCGGTGTGCGCGCTACAGGTGCAAATATAAATATGAGCCGCGCGCAGGGCATCAACACAAACTTTAATAAAATTTTAGGTCTTATGCTTTCAAACGGTATGGTTGCCTTCTCAGGTGCGTTTCTTTCACAGTATCAGGGCTATGCCGATGTAAATATGGGTCGAGGAGCAATAGTTATAGGACTTGCCGCAGTTATTATAGGCGAGGCCGTATTTGGAAAAATATTCAAAAACTTTGCTCTTAAACTCTTGGGCGTTGTTTTAGGCTCGGTTATATACTATATAGTTATACAAACGGTTATCACACTTGGATTTGATGCTAACCTGCTCAAACTTTTGTCAGCCTTGATTGTTGCTGTATTTCTTGCTATTCCGTTTTGGAAAGGCAAACTTTTAAGGCGTAACGCAATTTCAAAAACGGGAGGTAAAAACAATGCTTGAAATTAAAGATGTTTCTAAAGTTTTTAACCCCGGTACAGTTAATGAAAAGCTGGCGCTTGACAAAATTAATCTTACTTTAAACGAGGGCGATTTTGTAACAGTTATAGGCGGTAACGGCGCAGGCAAATCCACCATGCTTAATATGGTGGCAGGTGTTTATCCTGTCGATGGAGGAAGCATTTTAATAGACGGTACCGATGTTACAAGACTTCCCGAATACCGCCGTGCAAAATATTTAGGCCGAGTTTTTCAGGACCCTATGACAGGCACTGCCGCCAGTATGCAGATTGATGAAAATTTGGCGCTTGCCGCGCGCAGAGGTATGGCAAGAACCTTAAAATCGGGAATTACCCGTAAAGAAAAAGAAGAATACCGTCAGTTGCTTAAAACGCTTGATTTAGGCCTTGAAGATAGACTTACTTCTAAAGTAGGTTTGCTTTCGGGCGGTCAGCGTCAGGCGCTTACGCTGCTTATGGCTACTCTTAAAAAGCCAAAACTGTTATTGCTTGATGAGCACACGGCAGCACTTGACCCCAAAACCGCTAAAAAGGTGCTGGATATAACCGAAGAAATCGTTGCTAAAAACAACCTTACTACCCTTATGATTACTCATAATATGGCAGATGCTATTCGCGTTGGTAACAGGCTTGTTATGATGAGCAACGGCAAGATTATTTTTGATGTTGCGGGTGAAGAAAAGAAAAAGCTTACCACCGCTGATCTGCTTGAAAAATTTAAAATTTCTTCAGGCGAAGAGTTAAACAACGACCGTATGTTGCTTTCTTAAAAATTTTAAAGACAGAATGTGTTATTTGGCATATTCTGTCTTTTTTCATAGAAAAAGGCTGTATTACTGTAAATTTTTGTATAATTTCAGGTTTAAGTAATGGTTGAAATTTTAGATTTAAAGATGTATAATATATTCGAAATAAAAAGAAAAGGAGAAAGACTATGAAAAAGATCATTTGCAAAGTTGAGTATGATACCGAAACTGCAGAGCTTGTAAAAAAGCATACATACGGTGAGTTCGGTTCAGCAGACGGTTATGAAGAAAGCCTTTATGTAACCGAAGGCGGCAAATATTTTCTATATGTAAACGGCGGCGAAGAGTCTATTCACCCTGAAGAAAATATTATGCGAATGTCAGCAGCAAAAGCAGATGAATGGCGCAAGGCGCACTAATAGTTTGCAATTTATTTGGCGGGGCGGTTTTTCTGCCTCGCTAATTTTATTTTTATAGCTTAAAAAGCAGAATATACTTGAACTGTTAAGTTATCGGTGTTAAAATTAAATATACAAATATCGTTTTTTAGGGGGAATACCTATGACTATAAAAGAAGAATCATTAAAAAAGCATTACGAATGGCAGGGTAAAATTGAGGTTGTGTCACGCACACCCGTTACCGACAGTAAACAGTTATCACTTGCCTATACACCGGGTGTAGCCGAGCCTTGCCTTGAAATACAAAAAGATATTGATAAATCTTATGAGCTTACCCGCCGCAGCAATTTGGTTGCGGTTATTACTGACGGCTCTGCGGTGCTTGGTCTGGGCGACATAGGCCCCGAAGCAGGTATGCCTGTTATGGAGGGTAAATGTGTTCTGTTTAAAGAATTTGCAGGTGTAGATGCCTTTCCGCTTTGCGTAAAAACACAGGATGTTGATGAGATAGTACGCACAATATATCTGCTTTCAGGTTCTTTTGGCGGAATAAATCTTGAAGATATAGCGGCACCGCGCTGTTTTGAAATAGAGCGTAAACTTAAAGAAATTTGTGATATACCCGTATTTCACGATGACCAGCACGGCACTGCCGTAGTGGTTGCGGCGGCAATGCTCAACGCATTAAAGGTTGTAGGAAAAGATATATCAAAAATCAAGTGTGTTATCAACGGCGCGGGTGCCGCAGGCACGGCAAT
>JBJFGD010000075.1:0-4643 GCA_051892355.1 Acutalibacteraceae bacterium
CAAACGGCAACCCGTCTGCCGTCGGGCAAGGTTATCACATAACCGCCGCTGCCCGCCGCATCGTGATTTGTAGCAAAATATGTAACCGCAATATCGCCTAATATAACACTTTCATTTTCGGCGGATATTGTTTTTACACCTGCGGGTATGAAATCATTTAACGCCAAAGCGTTTAAAGTTTCACTTGATGCAATAAGAGGAATTTTTGTATTTTTTAAAAATGTTTTAAGGCCTTTTATATGGTCGGTGTGGGTATGCGTTACTGCGACAGCCTTTATTTTTGAAACATTACCGCCCACAGCATCAATCGCCGTCATAAGACTTTTAAAAGAAAGCCCTGCATCTATAAGTATATCGCCGTCACCGGTAGATATATATGTGCTATTACCTGTAGAGCCGCTGGCTAATGTGCAAAGTCTTGCCATAAAATCCCCTTTCGTTTATATAATTATAGCGGCTCATTTAAGCCGCCATAATTTTAAGCATTTTTCAACGCTGTTTCTTTATTTATAATAGGTACACGCTTAATGTCGGCACCAAGCTTTTGAAATTTTTCAGCGACATTTTCATAACCGCGGTCAATATATACAATATTTTCGACTTCGGTAGTACCCTCGGTCATAAGCCCTGCTATTATCATAGCGGCACCCGCACGCAAATCAACCGCCTTTACAGGTGCAGGTGAAAGCTTTTCAACACCGGTTATTACAGCCATTTTGCCGTCAACCTGAAATTGCGCACCCATTCTTGTAAGTTGGTCGACATATCTGAACCGATTGTCCCAGACACCCTCGGTTACAATACTTGTGCCGTCAGAAATTGCTAAAAGTGTTGCTATTTGAGGCTGCATATCGGTAGGAAATCCGGGGTGAGGCATTGTTTTGATATTGCATTTTTTAGGTCTGCCTGTCATTGTAACACGAACAGCCTCGTCATATTCCTCTACCGTAGCGCCCGCTTCAACAAGCTTTGCAATAATTGACTCAAGGTGTTTTGGTATAACATTTTCTATAAGCACATCGCCCTTTGTTGCGGCGGCGGCAACCATATATGTGCCAGCCTCTATTTGATCGGGAATAATGCTGTAATTTGTACCGTGAAGACTTTCGACACCGCGTATTTTAATTACGCTTGTGCCTGCGCCCATAATGTTGGCACCCATAGAATTTAAGAAGTTTGCAAGGTCAACTATGTGTGGTTCGCGCGCGGCATTTTCAATAACTGTAAGACCCTTTGCCTTTGTGGCGGCAAGCATTATATTTATTGTTGCCCCTACCGATACAACATCTAAATACACCGAACAGCCGCGAAGCTCTAAAGCCCTCGCATCAACCATACCGTTTTCAATAATAACCTTTGCGCCCAATGCCTCAAAACCTTTTATATGCTGGTCAATAGGCCTGACACCGAAATCGCAGCCACCGGGAGGCGCTACGCGAGCGCGGCGATGACGGCCTAAAAGTGCACCTAAAAAATAACTTGAGGCACGCATACCCTCTGCCATACTTTTATCAATAACAAATAAGTTTGCGTGTCTTGGGTCAATTTCAACTGTAGATTTATTTATAAAACGAACCTCTGCACCTAACTGCTTTATTGCACGAAGCAGTGTAGCTACATCGGATATTTCTGGCAAATTTTCAATAACACAAGGGTTATCTGAAAGCAAAACCGCAGGCAAAATTGCAACCGCTGCATTTTTTGCTCCGCTTATATGCACGCTGCCTTTTAAAGGCTTACCCCCGTTTATAACAAACTTTTCCAAATACGGCACTCCCGTCTTTTGAAATATTACAGTAAAGATAGTATTAACCGAATTAACATAAGCAATACAATTATATACGCTAAAACATATTTTGTCAAATAGAACTATTGTGCCAAATGACTAACAATATTTTTTTTGCGCTTATTTGCTTTATCAGAAAAATTACAAATTATAAACGAAAGCACAAAAACACCAACAACAATCGCAAGCAAAGCTGACGAAATATCTCGACTTGTAGGCTGGGTTTTGTTTACTAAAAAACCTATTATTTTAGGAACAGTCGAAATTGCGCAAAGCATAACCGAAATAATGCCCGTTGCAAAAAGTTTTTTGTTTTCTTTTTTGCTGTCACCTATATTATTTTCAAATTTTGCAAATTCAAACATAAACAAAAGCAATGCTCCGTTTGTGAAAAGCAAGAAAATATTTTCGGTAACAAGTGCTAAATCAGATGTGCTTACAAAAATAGTTATAAGTTTTAAAATATAATAAAACACAGGTATTACAAGCATCATTGACGGCATATTATAATCGTATACATTTTTTAAACCGTATAAAATAAATACTATGGCTGATAAAATGCCCAAAATTATAAGCACTAAATCATACCAACTGCTTGAATTTAAATTTGCAAGACTTGTTACGGTGTCATAAATAAACATTCCGCCCGCAAGCACTGATGTAAGTGCAATAGCAGGGCTTAGTTTTATCTTGCAACTTTTAATTTCATCACCTATAAACCCAAGCAATCCCACTGCGGCAACCGCAGCACAGATGACAATCATAATAACTGTGCTTATACTTGAATATTGCTGTTTTATAAAACCTGTGGTTTCATCTATTGTAAAAATAAGTTGTATTGTGCGAAGCAGTAAGCATATCGGCAATGAAATATAAAACAAATTCATTGTATATCGATACCTCATATATAATCACCTCTGCGAATTTTAAAAGAGCTTTTAACATATATATTTTATATAGACTTTACTAAAAAGTCAATAAAATTAAAAGCAGGTATGTTATGAAAGGTACTTTTATATCCGTTTTGGCTGTCGCGTTTTCTATGCTGGTTATACCGCTGCTTTCGCTGACAAATGCCGTACAAAACGATGTTATTGAAACAAGCGCTAACGCAAATAACATCACATATCAAAGCGAAAAATCGGACTTTGCTTTTGAAAGTTTTAAAGTTTTAAAAGATGATTCGGTCATACAAGTCAGCGCAAAAGATTATGTATTTGGCGTGGTCGCCGCCGAAATGCCCGCACTTTACCACGAAGAGGCAATTAAAGCACAAGCGGTTGCCGCATATACCTTTGCCTGTTACAGAAAGGCGACTGATGCAAATGAAGAATATGACATTTCAGCCGACCCCGAAACTGCACAGTGCTTTATCACACGCGAGGAAGCCGCCGCTAAATGGGGCGAAAAAGCTGACGAATACAGTGAAAAAATAGAAAAATGCATAGATGCGGTTGAAGGACAGCTTCTCACATATGACAAAGCACCGATATTTGCGGCATATCACGCAATATCTGCAGGCACCACAAATGCGTGTGCAGATGTATGGGGTAACGACCTACCCTATCTGCAAGAAACCGACAGTATTGGTGACAAGCTTGCAAACGGTTATTTAAGCGATGCTGTGTTCACGGCAGAAGAACTTGCCGAAAAATTAAAAAATATTGCCGAATTTTCTGGCGAACCGCAAAATTATTTTTCTGATATTACCGCCACCGACAACGGATATGTTAAAAAAATCACCTGCTGCGGTAAAGAAATATCGGGCTCTGAAATTTCAAAAGCGTTGGGACTTCGCTCAAGTAATTTTGAAGTGTCTTTTGCTGACGGCAGCTTTACTTTTAATGTAAAAGGCTACGGTCACGGCGTGGGTATGAGTCAGTCTGGCGCAAACTATATGGCACAGCAAGGCAGCAACTATGAAGAAATTCTGCTTCATTATTATAAAGGGGTTATGTTAGAGAACATTGACAGTTGAAAAAACTTTTTTATAATGATACAATTACTGTATATGTTATAAAACAAGAAGGAACACAGATGAAAAAAAGATTAATATTATCATTTTTTTGCTCGGCGATATGCTTTATAGTATCATTTGCAGTTGTTTGCCCCAAAATAAAAATCTTAAATGAGGATAATACGATTACCACTCTGTCAATATCACCGCAAAGATATTTATTGACCGCCTCAATAACTCTTGTTTCGTTTTTGGCCTTCTTTGCAATAGATTACTACTGCAAAATATCGGACAGGTTTTGTAATTATATTAAGGAAAAGTATAAAAGAATTTTGCTTTTTTGTGCAGGTGTTGTCGGTATAATCGCCGTATCCGCTTTAATTGAAGTGGTTTTCAGGCTTTTTTACGGAGCCGACTCTGCAGGAAAAGCATTTAACATTGCAAGCTTTTGCATAGTTGTTTCAATACTTTTATGCATATTTGTATTTATATTTGAAAGAAAAAACTTATCACAAAAGCCCGAAAGAGCAGTTGCTTTAATCATTTTGATTGCCGGCTGTCTGATAATTACAACCGAACCGTTTAGTCACAACAGTTCTGACGAAGACTCGCATTACTATTTGGCTGTACAAAACTCATTTGTAAGCAACGCATATTTAACAAATGCCGATTATTGTGTGAAAACCACAACGGATTTTGCAATATCGAGAGACCTTAAAGAGAGCAACGAAAGAATTGAAAGAATGAATGAGCGCGGTAAATATTCTACTTCGGTTAAAGAGGTCCGTAATAGCATTCCCCACCGAGCAGCAGGTACACTTATAGCCGTTGCGCGCCTTTTCGGTGGCGATTTTCACACAAGATTTATATGCGGACAATTCGGAATGCTTTTAACATATG
>JBJFGD010000076.1:0-4639 GCA_051892355.1 Acutalibacteraceae bacterium
TTTTCAAAATCACTGTTTTTAAGAACATTTACACCCTCTATGGTGCTGCCGCCCTTTGAGCAGACCGCCTCGGTTAGTTCTTGCGGTGTTTTGCTTGATGTCAACAACATTTCAGCCGCACCCGACATTGTGGCAGCGGCATATTTTATTGCCTGCTCTTTAGTAAGTCCGCACTGCACACCGCCGTCGGCTATGGCATCGGCAAACATATACATAAAAGCAGGGCCGCAACCCGAAACCGAACAACCTGCATCCATGAGCTCTTCATCAATTTGATCAAGTGTGCCGCTGTATCTCATATCGGCAACAAAATCATCTATAATTTCTTTTTCTGCACCGTCGGCGCAATAAAGCACCATACCCTTGCCTAAACTTACGGGTGTATTAGGCATAATGCGTATAACAGGCAGATTGCCGCCCGCATAGCTTTGGATTTTAGAAATTTTAAGACCCGCCGCCATAGTGATTAAAAGGGGCTTTTTTTCTTGCAGTTCTGCTTTAATTTCGCAAAGCATATCATGCATAATTTGAGGTTTTACACCTAAAAATATTCGGTCGCACTCTTTTGCTATTGTTGCATTATCGGCGGCTGTTACACCAAGCTCCGCAGCAAATTGCTGTGCTTTTTGGGCATCGAAGTCAGACAACATTATATCTTTAGTAGTGTGCGACACTGCGCGAGCAAGCGCACCGCCCATATTGCCGCAACCTATAAATCCGTATTTCATTTTATCACCTTACATTTCCATTACCGTATATCACATATTTATATGTAGTTAACTCTTTTAGCCCCATAGGCCCGCGTGCATGCAGCTTTTGGGTGGAAATACCCATTTCACAACCTAATCCAAACTCACCGCCGTCGGTAAAGCGGGTTGATGCGTTTACATAAACCGCTGCGCTGTCAACACATTCTGTAAACAGCTTAGCCTCTTCATCGCTTGCTGTAACAATGGCTTCGCTATGGCCTGTAGAGTGTTTGGCAATATGAGTGATAGCTTCTGCTGTACCTTTGACACATTTTACCGCAAGTATATAGTCTAAAAATTCGGTGTCAAAATCATTGTCGCCTGCGGGCGTGCCGTTTATAACCGACAAAGATTCTTTATCTAAACGAAGCTCTACAGGTACAAGGCCTTTTTCTTGCCGTTTTGCAACAAGTGCATCATAAATACGGGGCAAAACCTCGTTTTTTATATCACTGTCTACAAGCAAAACCTCTTCAGCGTTACAAACGCTGGGACGGCTGGTTTTAGCATTTTCAACAATTTTTACCGCCATATCAATATCAGCAGTTTTTTCAATATATATATGGCATATACCTGTACCTGTTTGTATGCAGGGTACTGTGGCATTGTTTACACAGGCATTTATAAGCCCTGCACCTCCGCGCGGTATAAGCATATCAATATATCCGTTGGCTTTCATAAGTGCGGTTGCACTCTCGCGGCCGGTATCTGTAACAAGATTGATAGCATTTTCAGTGACACCCGCCTCACTCAAGCCTTGTCGCAAAGCCTTTACCATAGCAAAAGCCGAGTTAAATGCTTCTTTTCCGCCGCGAAGCACACAAACATTACCGCTTTTAACAGCAAGCGCCGCAGCATCACTTGTAACATTAGGTCGGCTTTCATATATTATAGCTATAACACCTACCGGGACCGAAACCTTTGTAATGCGCAGTCCGTCCTCACGGGTAAAGTCATCAAGCGTAAGCCCCACGGGGTCGGGCAATTTTGCCACAGCGCGAATACCCTCTGCCATAGCAGTAATTCGGTCAGCATTAAGCATTAGACGGTCAATCATAACACTGCTTACGCTGCCGCGCGCATTTTCAATATCTATGCGGTTTGCGGCAAGAATTTTATCTGTATTGGATACTAACGCATCTGCCATTTTTAGCAAAGCGTTATTTTTTTGAGCCTCGGTTAACACAGATATTTCTTTTTTAGCCTCTTTAGCGGCGGTTAACATTTCTATCATAGTATTACTTCCTTGAAAATTTTGTGCCTACTTCTCTTCCCTCTGCAATTTTATAAAGATTTGCAGGGCAATTTCCGTTGGTAATAATCATATCACAACCGCAAGCAAGGCAAATCTTTGCGGCATTGAGCTTTGTAACCATACCGCCTGTGCCGAATTGGGTACCCACACCGCCTGCAAGTGACATTATATCATCATCAATACAATCTACATGCGATATAAGCTTTGCATTTTTATCTTTGCGCGGGTCGGCAGTATAAAGACCGTCTATGTCAGAAAACAGAACCAATATATCAGCCCCTATGCTTTCTGACACAATTGCCGCCAGGGTATCATTATCGCCTATTCCTATTTCTTCTACAGCAACGGTATCATTTTCATTTATAATAGGCAGTGCGCCGAGTTCTAACAAACGGTTTAAGGTATTGCTGAAATTTTGATGTCTATCATTATCTTCTAAGTCATCACCCGTAAGCAACAACTGTGCTACAATATGATTATAATCAGAAAAGAGTTTATCGTATGTATATATTAATTCGCATTGACCTACAGCCGCTGCCGCCTGTTTGGTGGGTATATCACAAGGCTTTTCTTTAAGCGCCAGCTTTCCGGCGCCCATACCGATAGCGCCTGAAGATACAAGTATTACCTCATTGCCCGCATTTTTAATATCGCTTATCACTTTGCATATTTCTTCAACGCGGCGAATATTTAAAAGCCCCGTTGTATGCGCTAAAGTGCTTGTACCCAACTTAACAACTATACGCATAAAAATCCCCCTATAATGCAGATTTTATTTTTATAATACATTATACATATATACATTAAAAAAATAAAGACTTTTTTAAAAGAAATATTGACTTTGCCGTTAAGTTGTACTATCATAAATTAAAATATTTATAAGTTTTAAGGAGGACTAAACTATGGAAATTAAGTTTGAAAAGGCTTTAAGCCTTAAAGAAAAGCCCGATAGTTCCACCTTAGGTTTTGGTAAGATTTTTACCGACTATATGTTTATGATGGACTATTCGCGTAAAACGGGTTGGCACAATGCTCGCATTGTACCCTTTGCAAATATTTCATTACACCCTGCATCAACAGTATTACACTATGGCTCTGAAATTTTTGAGGGGCTTAAGGCATACCGCACAGCCGATGGCTCTGTTCAGCTTTTCAGACCTATGGAAAACATTCGCAGAATGAACAACTCGGCTGAAAGACTCTGCCTTCCTACCATACCCGAAGATTTAGCACTGCAGGTGCTGACTGAATTTGTAAAAGTTGAGCAGGATTGGACACCGAGCGCACCGGGCACATCGCTTTATTTGCGCCCGTTTATGTTTGGCAGTGATGAAACACTTGGCGTTCACGCTGTTCAGAACGCAACCTATATGATAATAGCTTCACCTGTAGGCAGTTATTACAAAGAGGGCATTAACCCTGTTAAAATTATGATTGAAGACGAAGATGTTCGCGCAGTGCGCGGCGGCACGGGTTATGCTAAATGCGGCGGCAACTATGCCGCAAGCAACCGCGCAGGCGAGCGTGCCGAGCAAAAGGGATATTCACAGGTGCTTTGGCTTGACGGTGTTGAACGCAAATACATTGAAGAAGTCGGCGCTATGAATGTTATGTTTAAGATAAACGGCGAAATCGTAACACCTATGCTTTCAGGTTCAATTTTACCCGGTATTACACGAAAATCATGTTTAGAGGTTTTGCGTGATAAAGGCTATAAAGTAAGCGAGCGCCTTATAAGTGTTGACGAGTTATCAAAAGCTATGGAAGACGGCTCACTTGAAGAGGCATGGGGTTGCGGCACAGCAGCCGTTGTATCACCTATAGGCGAGCTTTGCTATAAAGACCGTAAATATACTGTAAACAACGGTGAAATCGGCGAAGTTACCCAAATGCTATACGATACCCTTACAGGTATTCAATGGGGTAATATAGAAGACAGCTATGGCTGGACATATAAAATCTAAAAATTTTTACAGCAAACAAATAAAACTGCGAGACTTCGTTATGAGAAGTCTCGCAGTTTTATTTGCCTTTCGGTGAGTTATATTGCTTCACAGCGATATTTGTCTTTCGACAAGTGATATTGCCTTCGGCAGTTTTAAAGCGAATAAAACAACACTACGACCAAAGGGGAGTAATATCACTTTCACAAAGTGAAAATATCACTCTGTGCATCAGCACAGAATATTACTTTTTTTCCATTTTCTGTTGTTCGTAAATATAAAGTTTTATTTCACAAATTTATATGTGATTCCACATATTATCCAACCTAGATAGCCAATAAAAATTGGAAGTGTTGTTAGTGCAAAGAATATACAATAGAAGTTAAAGCCGCCTACTACAATGGCAATTATTTCAAATGTTTTTCCTTTCTTCTCTTGTGTAATTCGCAATTTTTTGGCAATCGGTGGCAAAATAACCGAAGCTATACCGATAATGACAAAAAGCCAAGCCAAGCTAGGACTAGAAAGCAAGATGGCATAGATAATAGTGCCTAAAACACTCACTACAAGCGATACTAAAGACATAATACACATATAATTATCTCCTTTCATAAAAAAGTGCGCAGCCGAAGCCGCGCACCGAAAAATGCTCGACTCCGATTTGCTACCACACAAAATCGAAATGTCATCCC
>JBJFGD010000077.1:0-4622 GCA_051892355.1 Acutalibacteraceae bacterium
AGACCGTGACGGCCGTTGGGGTAAACCCGCAAACTGAAGGGCACGCCGTTTTCCGCCAAGGCGCCCGCGTAGCAAAGGCTGTTTTTTACATTAACGCACTCATCGTTCGCGGTATGCCAAATAAATGCTGGCGGTGTGTCGGGTGTTACTAAATTTTCGCACGAATATTTATTTGCTTTATCGCCTGTAGGAAATTCGCCCAACAAATTTACAAAGCTGCCTTTATGCGCATAGCCTTCATTTGCAGATATTACGGGGTAGCATAACACGCTGAAATTGGGCTTTTTACTGTCGGGGAACAGATTTCGCACTTCATCGCTGTAATAGGCATTGCAGTAATGCGCCGCAAGATGACCGCCTGCCGAAAAACCGATTATGCCGATTTTATCGGTATCACAGTTCCATTCATCGGCATTTTTATAAATTTCTTCAAAAACTGCCGCTACCTCACGCAGTTGTGCCGGATAACGGTGCGGTGCGATTGAATAATAGAGCACAAAAACATTGAAACCCCAATTTAAAAATTTTAACGCAATAGGCTCTGCCTCGCGTTCAGAACACATACTGTATCCTCCGCCGGGGCATACAACCATACAAGGCCGTTTGTCATTCTGACGGTTCATTTCTTTTAAATTATACGGCAAATAGCAGCAAACTGACGGGTTTTTGCCGTCATCGCCTAAAAAAGGATAAATTTCTTTTAAACTTATATCAAAACAACGCATTTTATTACCTCATTTAAAAACTTTGTTATATCTTTCTATAGCTTCCCCAACAATCATAATAGCAGAGTCAGCATCTTTAACTTCATCAACCGCTGTATCTTTATGTTCAAGATTTTTATAAACGGTAAAGAAATGTCGCATTTCATCAAAAATATGTTTGGGCAGTTCGTTTATTGATTTATACATATTATAGTTAGGATCATTAAACGGAATTGCAATTATTTTTTCATCGCGGCGACCGTTATCTACCATAGTTATAACACCTATGGGGTATGCACGCACAAGCGTTAAGGGCTCTAAATCTTCGGCACATATAAGCAAAACATCAAGCGGGTCGTTATCGTCGCCGTAGGTGCGGGGAATAAAACCGTAGTTTGCAGGGTAGTGTGTAGATGTATACAAAACACGGTCAAGAATTATATAGCCCGTTTCTTTGTCAAGCTCATATTTTTTACGGCTTCCTTTAGGTATTTCTATCACGCACAAAAAATCATTGGGTTTTATTCTTTCGGGTGATACATCATGCCAAATATTATTCATAGAACTCACCTTTCTTTTTATTTTATGCTATCATATTTTTTGCTAAAAATCAATTAAAAATATAAATAATGCCGCACATAAAAGTACGGCATTTAAATATTTATGAATTAAACAATAAATTGAAATATCAAAAATAAGATATAAATACAAAGCAGCAAAACACCCTGCCAACGCGAAAGCTTACCGCTTATAAGTGCGGGGATACACAAGATTGACATAACGGCAAGCATTACCGGCATATCAACAACAAGAGAGGAATTGTAACCCATAAATGTTTTTTCGCTGGGTAACGGAAAAGGTGCCGCGGTTATAGACACACCGCAAACAAGAACTAAATTAAACAGGTTAGCCCCTATTATATTACCAAGCGACAGTGCACCGTGACCTTTAACAAGTGAAGTAATGGCGGTAACCAATTCAGGCAACGATGTGCCAAGTGCTACAATCGTAAGTGCGATAACCGTTTCAGGAACATGTAATGCCTTTGCGATAGCTGTTGCGCTGTCTATCAAAAAGTTTGCACCAAAAGCTATACACACAGCACCGATTACAAGAAGCAAAATGTCTTTTATCATGCTGCCGTCAGTTTCTTTGTTCGGCTCGCTATTATGTTCTGAAAGCTCTATCTGCGGATTTTTAAATGCACTTATAATAGCATATGCCATATAAATCACAAAAACAGCTAAAAGAACTATGCCGATAGCTCGGCTGAAATTTTTTGAGAAATAGGCAACAAAAACATATATCGCCGCGGCGGTATAGAAGAAAATAACCGGTATTTTCATACTTTTTTTATCTGCACCCGACGGTTTTATTGCAATTGTAATTGCCGCAATAAGAGCCGTATTGCATATAATAGAACCCGTAGCATTACCGTATGCCATAGAACCCTGACCGCCAATTGCGCCTTGCAGCGACACCATAACTTCGGGCAGGGTGGTGCCGATTGACACTACCGTAGCGCCTATAAGTATTTCGGGTATGCGAAAGCGCCTTGCAATACCGCTGGCGCTGTCAACAAACCAATCGCCGCCTTTTATAAGCAACAGTAATCCGAGAACAAACATAAAAATTACCTTTACAGTTTCCATAATAGCCTCCTGAATATAAAAATAAAAGGGTACGGCATAAAAACCATACCCATAAGATGCATATCAATAATGAAACCCACAGTATAGTTTTTATACTACCAGGTCTCATAATTTAAAGCAAGCCAAGGTTTATAAACCTGAGAATGTTGACTTACTACGCGCAATGCACGCCTATTACTCCCCTAATTTAGGTGTATTTTAACAAAGTTATTTTATTTTGTCAAGCAAAAATTTTTATTATACGAACAAATAGCCCGATACTGCTGCAAGTAAAGGAATGGTAAATACGCAAAGCAGTGTACTTACAAGCACGCAATTTGCCGCCAGTTCGGTCTCACCATGATACATTTCGGCTATATTAAGCATTACCGATGCGCAGGGTGTGCCGCACAAAATAAACATTGCCGATTTGAACAGATTACTGAACGGTAAGAAATAAACAATAATAAGGCAAAACAGCGGAAAAAGCAATAACTTGCATACACATATAACATAAACATAAGCGCGTGTAAACAGTTTTTTGAACGAAACAGATGCAAGTCTGATACCTAAAATAATCATACACAGCGGTGTTGTCATTTTACCCAGCAGACTAATAGCATCAAGCAGTTTTTCAGGCGCAAAACTTTGAAAATTAATCGCAAAAAGAATTAGCGCTGCAATAAAGCTGATAAAAGACGGATTTAAAAATGCGCGTTTAAAAGCCATTCGCTTGCGGTCACCCGTAAGGCAATAAGCCCCTACCGTAAAAGTAATCATATTCATACCCACAATATAAACACAGGCAAAGCAAGCAACCTCGGGGTGACCGGGAAGAAGTGCCTTTATAATGGGGATTCCAAAAAAACCTGCATTTCCCAAACCAAAACTTACCGTAAGCATACGGTATTTAACATCATCATATTTTTTATGTAACAATGCATACAGTAAAACGGTTATAAGCACCTGAATTATAAGCGCCACAACAAAAAACATCAAAACTTGCTTTAGGTTGGCGAGTGTGTGCTCGGTTTCCATAAAAGATGAAACTATCATACACGGAGAACACACATACATAAGTATTGCCGAAAGGCTTGAAAGATGCTCTGCCTTTGCAATCCGTGATTTACAGGCTAAAAAGCCCGGCAATATATATAATAGTGTTAACAGTACATTGCTAAACGCAATACCAAAACTCATAACATACCATTCCTACTGATTATAAATTAATATTAATATAGATAATATCACATTTTTTATAAGTTTACAAGAAAAACATCAATTTTTAAAATCGCCGTCATATGCATTTAGAATACCCATCAAAGAATTCTGGATAGTATTTAAAATATAGTTGATTACATCCTTGCGGTTTCCGTGTTTTTGGTCTTTAATCCAATTAATCAATACACCTGTAACAGCTTCTAAATAAAAATCACACAAAAATTTTTTGTAGCCTTCATCAACTGTTTTACCGACAATTTTTTCAGCCTGATTAATAAGAGATGTTGCAATATCTGCGAAATCCGAATAAAAAAATCTTTTTAACAAATCGCGGCCCATATAATCATATGCACTGCTAATAATATAGCTGTTTTGTTCAACATAGTCCAGTACAAAATTTATGGCCTCTTCTGCATCTACAATGAGGTCAAAATTTTTTATTACTTCAAACACCTCTTGTTCAAATGTCCACTTAAGTAATGCGTAAATATCTTCAAAATGATAATAAAATGTTTTTCGGTTTACATTACATTCTGCTATCAGCTCACTTACGGTAATCTTTTGAAAAGGTTTCTTTTGCATAGCCTGTTTTAAGGCATTTGAAAGAGATTTTTTTGTATTCAGCGAAATTTCTTCATGTTTCATAAGTAACACCTCTGCATTTATTATACAACTGTCCGTAAAATATGCAACGGATAATATAGGACAAATGTGTAATAAAATTAATTTATCGGTTAATCTTACTGTTTTGACCGGTAATTACACAAAAAAGCTGTTTTTGACCGTTTAAACTTACTCAAATAGATTGTATTCTTTTATAAAATAAATCTAAAAGGAGAAATTTTATGGAAAAATACAGATATTCTGTTGTTATGCAAACACCGCTGGGCAACAAATACGGAAGTCTTGCGGCAGATGTATCTGAAAACTCTGTAAGCGGATGGCTTGAAATGTTAAAGCACAAAGAACCTTTTAACGGAACAATAGACAATGTGGGTAACTGTAAAATAAACGGCAAAATTATAACGCTTATGCGAACAATTCCGTTTACGGCAATAGGCAAGCT
>JBJFGD010000078.1:0-4618 GCA_051892355.1 Acutalibacteraceae bacterium
TAAAGCCAAATATGCTAAAATAATAAGCATTATAGTTCCTCACTCTGATTAATAAGCTTTTTATATAAATCAATATATAAATTCGTGTTGTTTGTAGATTTGAAGTTCTGAACAGCAAAATCTCGACACTTCATAGAATATGATTGCTTACCGTTATTTATAATTTCAATAATTTTATCATAAACTTGCTTTGTATTTTTGTTTTCAACAACATAACCGCAGCCTTCGCCTACAAGCTCGGGGTTAGCGGTAGAATCAAAAACTATTACAGGTGTACCGCAACAAAGTGCCTCTGCTGTTACCTTGCCAAAAGTTTCTTCACTTGACATTTGAACAAAAACATCTGCCATAGAGTAATACTGTGCCAGCTTTTCCTGACCCTCGACAAAGTCTATAGAAATTATATTTTCAGGCAGTTTGATTTGAGTGTCCATTTTACCTATTAAAATAATTTTGTAATCAACCGGTAACATCCCAGCGAGTTCTATAAACAAATTAATACCTTTGCTGAGTTTAGCGGTATCTTTCCAAACGGTTGCAACACCTAAAACAATGTTATAGTCCTGTAAATTCATTTGTTGTTTAAGCTTTAAAGCATTATCGCTCGGTTTAAATATTTCGGTATCGATCGAATTGTAAATGCGGGTTAAAACATTGGCAGATTTAAGATACGACTGCTCTGCTTCATTTTTTAACCAATCGGACACTGCTACTACGGCATAGTTTTTTAAAGCGCCGAAATATCTTTTTTTATCAGTATACATTTTTTTTGAAAAGTCAAAAAACCAGCTTTCGTTATCGGCTTTTTTTCTAACGCAGTTGTGACATCCTGTTTTCCATTTATAACACTTGTCGGCGGTATAATGGCAGCACTTGCCCGTAAAGTACCAACAATCATCAAGCACAAACACCGTTGGTATATTTTTTTTAGAAATAAATTTCATAAACATACCAAAATTGATAAAGTTGCCGTGTATTACCTGAATATGAATAACATCGGGTTTGATTTTTTCAATATGCTTTAAAAGTCTGTATGTAGAAATGCAGGAAAAATAAGCCTGTAAACCTAAAGCTCTCGACAAAAAAGCGTGTAGCTTATGGTCATATTTGTTGCCTATTTGGTAAAATTCTTTACCCTCAATATAATTTGGTGTAGCAACAAAAACCGTGTTGCCGTCTTTTTCAAGAGTATTTTTTATTTCGGCAAGCGATTTACCGCTGCTTTTGCTGCCGTATATAGCGTTTATCAATAAAACTCTCAAGAGTTTACCCCCATATACTTATCAAAATGTTCTCTGAACATTTTTTGAATATAATTGATATCATGATTATCTTTTCCGCAATTAAATCCCTTTATGGCATATTCGTTTAGCACTTCGTCACTGCCCAAAAGCTTGCGCAATTTAGGTTCTATCTCATCGCGCGAAGTGGCAACAACCGCGGCATCACGATTTAACAGATAGTCAATTGATGCAACATCAGTGGCCCCCACCGCAAAGGTGGTGCGAGATCTTGCAAAATGGTCAACAATTTTTGTTGAAAATGATTGGTGCACCAATAATCTTTCTTTAAATCTAAATGACTCAACATGCACCAAAACATCGGCATCTGACTGAATTTCAGGTATTTTATCTGCAGATACTCTGCCCATAAATTCTATGCTTTTTGTACTATTGAACTTTTCTTTTATAGCATCACTTAACTCCGTACCGGAATATATTATTAATTTATGCCCTTCGTTAATTTTATCCAATGCCTGCCCTATGTGCCAAAGTTCTTCCCACCGATGATTACCCAAATTGCCGGTATATACCAGTTTTTTGTGTTTTGGATATTCTGCTTTTAAAGGCGGTTCAACCGAAAAATCGGCACCTTTGGTACAGATGTAACAATCTTTTTTAAAGTCGCGCTCACATTCGCGTTTTTCAATATCAGACACAACATACATATATTCGCATTTATCAATGGTTTTCTTTACGGTTATGCGTTGTGTCAACCTATCTAACCAAAAGAAAGGATTAAATGAAAACAGCCTTAATGTATAGTTATCGTCACCGTAATATGCAACTGATTTTTTACCGCTTACTTTTTGAACATATTGCTGAACAGAATTCATATAACTCTCTTTGAATATAGGTAAGAACAGTAAATCGGCATCAAAATCGTGAATAACTTTTTCAAGCTCGGGGGTGCGCCAACGGCCAATCCACCAAATAAAACGTCTGATCCAAAAGAAAATACGCCATTTTTTTGTTTTAATTTTAGACATAAACCCCTGTTGCTTTTGCGAAAGGGTATGCGCGGCAGAAAAATTTTCAACCCTTCTGCCAACCTTTTTATTTTTATGCAGTAAATTTGCGATAATATCGTTAACTGTTATTTGATAATATTTTGCGTTGACATTGTTATCGGGCAATCCGCTGTCACAATAAATGTTTAAAAACTCAACATTTTTCATACCCTCAAAAATGTCGCAAAAGGTTTTACCAAAATTGTTACCGCGATTCCACGGTGCTATAGAAACCACTATTATTTTCATTGTTTTTTGCACCATTTTCTATGATGATTATAATAATAACTTAATACAAAAGTTAAAGCATTAAAACCAAATAAGTTATACACTGTTTTCAGTAATTTTTGTTGTTTTCCGCTGCTAAACTTAATAATATACTTAATCTGTTTTAAAGAATTGTTTATATCTTTTTTATATTCTTTATCAAGTGCAGAAGCAAGACCGATAGTTATGTAATACTGATAAGTTAGAAAAGAAAGCAGTGACTTATTTAGTTGCGTAGAAAAACCCTCTGTTTGAAATAAATCAGCGTATTTTTTAATTGTTTCAATTTGGTCAACACAATTTTTGTACCGTTTGGCTCCTCTTGCTGCAGTAATTGAACCCTGACGAAAAATGTGAATATAACTTGCCGATTTAAGAATGCCATAATTTTTAACACACTGCAAAAACCGCATATTCCAATCAAAGTCTTCTACTACAAGACTTTCATCAAAATACAGTTTGTTTTCTCGCAAAAAATCGGTTTTAATAATTTTGGTCCAACAAGATGTTTCATATTTATTGTTCTTTACAAGCCAATCAACAGCTATTTCAACTTCATCGCTTGAAAAATCAGGAACATCGTTATAGTCAACCACTGTTTCTTTAGCATTCGGTTCATCCGAAACATAGGTTGCGCCGGTTTGTAATATGTCGACCTCATTTTTTGACAGACAGTCATATATTTTTGTAAAATACTCTTCATCATAAACGCAATCGTCATTATCAATGCAATATACATATTTACCGTTTGCCTTATCAAAACCAATGTTTCTCGCCCTTGAAGCACCGCCGTTTTGCAAATGATAAACCTTTACTCTATCGTCGCTTTCTGCGTATTTATCACAAATATTAGGGCTATTATCGGTAGCGCCGTCATCAATAATAATTACCTCATAATCGGTAAATTTTTGTCGTTTAATGCTGTCAAAACACGCCTGCAAATATTTTTCGGCGTTATATACAGGTATAACTATACTTAAAAACGGCATAAATAAACCTCCTGCTTTTTAAATTATAAAGAATAAATTTTTTCAAGTTCTTCTACAACATTTTTATCTGTAAAAAGCTCTGCTTTTTCAAGTGCTGATTTTGCATAGAGTGACGGATTATCCAGCACCTTGATAATTTTATTAGCAAAACCGTCAATGTCAGTTGCATCTACAATAAATCCATTCACACCGTCTTCTACAAGCTCTCTGTGGCCTCTGTTATTTGATGCAACAACCGCGTCACCGCACAGCATTGCTTCTATAACATTAAGCGGCAAACCCTCTCTAAAACTACAGGCAACTAAACAGTCGGCAATGTTGTAATACTTATTAAGTTCAAGTGTGTATCCCAAAAACTCAATATTATTCTCCAAACCGTTTTCTTTTACAAGGTTTTTAAGATTATCAAGTTCAGGTCCGTTACCTGCAATAAACAATCTGGCTGTCGGATAACTCTCGGTAACCTTTTTCATTGCGAGTATTGCAGTCTTTTGATTTTTATTATGCAATAATTCGCCTACATTTACAATCACTTTGGTATCTTCAGATATACCGAGTTCTTCTCTTATTGATTTCTTTTCTTTATCACTAAAAGCATAATACTCACTACTATTTGCGCCCACACCGTGAATACGCTCAACCTGACAGTGAAATTTTTTGCCAGCAAGTTTGTAGTCTTCTTCTGTAATAGTAATCAGTTTGTCTGTAAGTCTTGAAGAAAATTTTTCAATTGGGTAATAAATAAGCCAATTCTTTTTAGGCGCCCCTTGATAAAAATGAAAACCGTGTGCTGTATAAAACACCTTTGTTCCGTTTTTCTTACGATATTTATTAGCAGCCAAACGAGTAACCATTCCGCCCATAGGAGTATTGGTATGTATAATATTGTAATTATTCTCTGCAAGCACCTTTGAAAGTTCTTTGTAAGCCTTAATATTTTTTGTACTAAACGGAGAACGATCAAACGGAATGTCAAAAACTCTATCTGCATATTCCATTGCAAGACCGTTCTTTTCGGCTAAATTATCTCTTGCAGCCACATGAACTTCATATCCGTTTTCTTTTAGCAGCT
>JBJFGD010000079.1:0-4519 GCA_051892355.1 Acutalibacteraceae bacterium
TTATGGCCCCGAAGCGTATTTTGACGGTAAAAGATATATACTTTTAAACGATTCCACCGAAATTGGCGGTGCTTTCAAAGGTCAATTTTCAACTACAGTCGGCAAAGAAAATGTTGCAGAAATAAGTATACGCGATTATGAGCCTTTTACAGGAAGAATTTTTGTAAATGAAGTTAATTTTCTTACCCTTGTCGATGATACACATCTTCAATGGACAGCCGGCGATGCAGGCGCTGACGGCTCATACTTTCCGTGGAATACATCTACCGTTTTTACAAAAAAATAAACTAAAAGCACTTAATCCTTGCATTAAGTGCTTTTTTGTTGTATAATAAATCGTAATTATGTTTAAATCACATCTAATTATATATTCGAATGGAGAAATGCATAATGGTAAAGGCAGTAGTAGGCGCAAATTGGGGCGATGAAGGTAAGGGTAAAATTACCGATATGTTAGCCGGCAACGCCGACATAGTTGTGAGATTTCAGGGCGGTGCAAACGCAGGTCACACAATAAAAAACAAATACGGTAAATTTGCTTTACATACACTTCCGTCAGGTGTTTTTAACGAAGGTGTTATAAACTGCATAGGCAACGGTGTAGCACTTGATGTTGAAAAACTTCTTTCCGAGTATAACGAGGTTGTATCTCGCGGGGTTCCTACACCGCAACTTATGATAAGCGAGCGTTGTCAAATGGTAATGCCTTATCATGTTTTATTTGATGTTTATGAAGAAGAGCGTCTTGGCAAAGCAAGTTTTGGTTCTACAAAGTCGGGTATCGCACCCTTCTATTCAGATAAATATGCAAAAATAGGTTTTCAGGTTTGTGAGCTTTTTGATGAAGAAGTATTAAAGGCAAAAATTAAACGCGTGCTTGAGGTAAAGAATATTACAATAGAAAATCTTTATCATAAGCCGGCTATAGACGCTGATGAGCTTTTTGCTAAAATGATGGAATGGAAAAAGGGCATAGAGCCATTTGTAGGCGATGTACGCAAGCTTTGCTATGAGGCCGACAAGGCAGGTAAGACTATACTGCTTGAAGGTCAGCTTGGCACCCTTAAAGATACCGATCACGGTATTTATCCAATGGTTACTTCATCTAACACCATAGCAGGTTACGGTGCAGTAGGCGCAGGTGTTCCGCCTTATTCAATAAAAGAAATTTATACCGTTGTAAAGGCATATTCTTCAGCGGTAGGCGCAGGTGCATTTGTTAGTGAAATCTTTGGCGATGAAGCCGAACAGATGCGTATTCACGGCGGTGACGGCGGTGAGTACGGCGCCACCACAGGCAGACCGCGCAGAATGGGTTGGTTTGACTGCGTAGCTACCCGTTACGGTTGCGAAATACAGGGTACAACACACGCGATACTCACTGTTATTGACGCGCTCGGTTACCTTGATGAAATAAAGGTTTGTGTAGGTTATGAAATTGACGGCGAGGTAACAAAAGACTTCCCCGTAACATACAAACTTGAAAAGGCAAAGCCGGTGCTTGTTACACTCCCCGGTTGGAAGTGCGATGTTTCGGGTATTACCAAGTATGAAGATTTACCTGAAAACTGCCGCAATTATATTGAATTTATCGAAAAAGAAATCGGCTTTGAGTTTAAAATGGTAAGTAACGGCCCTGCCCGCGAAAACATTATTATAAAGGAAAATTAATTATGAACTTTACACCCGTTGACAATACAGGCCGTGTAGACGGTTTTTGCTTGGTAAAAAGCGTTGAAGCCAAAACCTCTTCAAAGGGTGATACCTATCTTGATTTCACTTTGGGTGATAAAACGGGCGAAATCAACGGCAAACTTTGGCGATATGTGCCTGCCGAGCACGGCGAATATAAGGTTAACGACATTGTTAAAATCAGGGGCACCATAACACAGTATAACGGCGCCGACCAGTTGCGTATAGAACGCATAAGAACAACTGTTGACTCTGACGATATTAAAATGGAAGATTTGGTGCGCCCTGCCGCCTATTCTTCAGAGCAAATGTTTGACGAGCTTTTTGGTATAGCATCGGCTTTTAAAGATAGTGATTTAAAATTGATTGTAACCACTATTTTAAATGATAACAGAAACGCACTGCTTTATTGGCCTGCGGCATTTAAACTGCATCACGCAGTGCGCGGCGGCCTTTTAATGCACACACTGTCAATAGTCAAACTTTGCGAAGGTGTTTGCAAAATTTATCCGTTTGTTGATCGTGAACTGCTTATTTCGGGCGCAATGCTTCACGATATTGCAAAATTGCAAGAATTTGATGTAAACGATGCCGGCATTGCAGACGGCTACACAATAGAAGGCAACCTTTTAGGTCACATTGCTATGGGTGCTACGGTAATAGACCGTTATGCGCAAAAACTCGGAATCGACCGTAAAATCTCTATGCTGTTACAGCATATGATTTTATCACATCACGGTGAGCCTGAATTCGGTGCGGCGGTAAGGCCAATGTTTATCGAAGCAGAAATTTTATCCGAGCTTGACCTTATGGATTCACGCATTTATGAGATGCGCGAGGCAGTGTCAAACGCACAGCCAAATGATTTTTCATCGCGCGTTTGGGCGCTTGATAACCGCAAGCTTTTTAACCATACGCGAACCGATTTGAATATTGACCCGAATTTGTTTTAAACTAATTTTGAAAGGAAGTTTTAAATATGGAAATTAATAAGAATATGTTAGTAGGCGAAGTTCTTGATTTAGATGCTGATGCCGCAAAATACTTTTTTGAAATAGGTATGCACTGTCTCGGTTGCCCTGCTTCACGCGGCGAAAGCATTGAACAGGCCTGTGCAGTTCACGGCACCGATGCTGATGAACTTGTAGAAAAACTTAACGCGCATTTTGCAAATAAATAATGCGTGATTTGAGTGCAAGGCTATCAGTTGTAGCCGAATTTGTAAAGTCGGGCAGTAGCGTTTGTGATGTGGGAACAGATCACGGGTATCTGCCTGCTTTTTTATATCTTTCGGGCAAATGTAAGCGGATTACCGCTACCGACATTAAAGAAAAACCGTTAAAAAATGCCCAAAATAATCTTAAAAAATTAGGTGCCGACGGTGTCAATCTTATTTTGTGTGACGGGCTTGCAAGCGTTGACCGCAGCATTGCCGACACGGTTATAATCGCCGGTATGGGCGGCGAGGTTATAAGCGGAATTATAGACCGCGCGCCTTTTTTGCGTGATAACACTGTAAGTCTTATTTTACAGCCTATGACTGCCGCGAAAGAGCTGCGGAAATATTTAGCATTAAACGGATTTTGTGTCGAGCAAGAAAAAGCAGTTAAAGAAAACGGCAAAATTTATTCGGTTATGCTTGTGCGTTATTGTAAAAATCCGTACAATTTGTCTGATACAGAGTTGCTTATAGGCAAATTGAATGCCAACAGTGACACTGCCCGCGAATATATAGAAAAGCAATATCGAATAGTATATAAATGTGTGTGCGATCTTGAAAAGGTTCCGCAAAAGCGCGCACAATATGAACACTATATTAAAATAGCAAGCGAACTTAAAAATATTTTGGAGGATAAAAATGGCATTTGACGGCGGATTTTTACATACTGTGACAACTGAATTACAAAGCGCCGTTGATTGCCATGTAGATAAAATCTATCAGCCTGCGCGTGATGTCTTGATTTTGCAGCTGCGAAAAAAAGGATTTGTAAAGCGATTATTGTTAAGTGCGTCTTCGGGCACTTCGCGCGTGCATTTTACCGAACAAAAATATGAAAACCCCGAAACGCCGCCAATGTTTTGCATGCTGTCAAGAAAAATCTTTTCATCTGCAAAGCTCGTTTCGGTAAAGCAGCTCGGTCTTGAGCGCATAATAGAGTTCACCTTTGACACGGCTAATGAAATGGGTGACCGTATATCGCCTAAAATAGTGTGCGAACTTATAGGCAACAGCAGCAATATTATTTTGGTAGATACTTTCGGAAAAATTTATGATGCCGTTCATCGCAGTGATATTGAAAAATCAGCGCGCATAATTCAGTCGGGCGCTTTGTATAAATATCCCGATTCGCAAAATAAGATAAATATTCTTGATACTGATGTCAGCGTTATCGCAGATGCGATTTTAAAAAGCGAGCCGCAAACACTGTCTATGGCATTGCTGAAATTGCTTGAAGGCACATCTCCGCTTGTATGCCGTGAAATTGCAATATCTGCATACGGCGATGATATTTTGGTAAACTATATTAAAAATATAAAGCCGCTTATTTGTGAACTAAACAACCTGAAAAGCAGTCTTTTGTCAGGTGAGTTTACTATGCTTTATAAAGCCGACAACATCCCTGCCGATTTTTGCTATCTGCCCATTTTGCAGTACGGCAATTTATACACCAAAAAGCAATTTGAAACCCCGTCACAGTTGCTTGATGCCTTTTATTTTGAGCGTGAATTGTCGGCGCGCATACACAAACAATCGTCAGATATTGTAAAGCTGGTTTCAAACCTGCTTACAAGAGCTAAAAAACGCAAGGCTATTCGTGAAAAAGAG
>JBJFGD010000080.1:0-4508 GCA_051892355.1 Acutalibacteraceae bacterium
CTTCGGCACTGCCCGTGAATACAAGGAGAAAAACCTTGCTGATACAACCTGTTTGGGTACTGTTGGATATGCTGCTCCTGAACAGTTCGGAGGAATGGGGCAAACAGACGCAAGAACCGATATTTACTGCTTAGGTGCTACATTATATCATTTGGTCACAGGTATGAACCCCTGCGAGCCCCCTTATGAAATTAAGCCTATTCGAGACATCAATCCTACACTCTCCAGCGGTCTTGAGCGTATTATTTTGAAATGTACTCAGCGAAATCCTGAGGACAGATACCAGTCTTGCGCTGAACTTATGTATGCTCTTGAGCATTACGAAGAGATTGATGATATTCACCGTAAAAAACAGAAAAAGAAACTTGGATATTTTATTCTTACATCGGTGTTAACTCTTGCATTTGCCGCAACTTCTGTATGGGGATATTCTTCAGCAGAAAAAAAGAAAAGTGAAAATTACGAGGTTATTTTAAAATCTGCAGAATCAACTGATGATTATTATAACGCAATTCTTACCGATCCCACAATGATTGACGCATATTCTCAACTTAATAAGTTCTTGACTGATGACTTTGCTCTATCAAAGGAAGAAGGACAGCAACTTTTAAAGTTACAAATTGGTTTGGATGAGAAAAATTCAAGCGGATTCTCGGAAAATAAAGCAGTTTTGGATGAACTTAAGAAGGCAAATCCTAAAGGATACAGTGATGTATGCTATGAAATCGGACAGTCGTTCCTTTTCTATTATGATGTAAAGGTTGACAGAGACAGATATTCAAATGCTTCAAAATGGTTTGAAGAAGCTAAAGAGAGCTATCCTATTGCCGGAATTTATTGCGATATATCTGACTGTCTTGAACTGATAAATCAGTATAACGGCTCCAAAATTAAGCAGACTGAGAAAATGTATGAGGAGTACGGAAAACTCTGGAATATGATTTCAGAACTTAAGACAAAAGCCGATGAATTTGACAGTGTAGATTCAAAACTTCAGGTTTGGAATGAGATAGACGGTATGATAAATACAAATATTGCCCCATTCCTTGAGGTCACGACGCAAGAAAAGATGATTGAGCTGCTTAATAATGTTTCATCCGATGCAAGCAAGGTAAATAAATCTGTGTTAGAGGATGATATAAAAGCCCTGCAGTCGTCAATACAAGAGACAATCAAAAAGATTGAATCTGCTAAATCGTAAAGGAGGTTGCAATAAATGACATACGATATTTACAGGTACATATTTATTGGCGCCGCCATCCTTTGCGGCATAATGTTTATAGTTTCCGTTTTGCTTTTCATTTTCCTTAAAATACCTAAGGTGATAAGCGATCTTACGGGAGCTACAGCGCGAAAAGCTATTAAAAATATTCGCGAACAAAATGAGTCATCCGGTGATAAAGGATATAAACCCAGTGCCGTTAATCAGGCAAGAGGAAAACTTACAGATAAGATTTCACAATCAGGAAACATCATTCAGCAAAGTCAGGCGCAGATGCATGGTATAGACACTACCAAGATAAGTACTCAAGAATTACCAACTGAAGGTCCTGCTAATGAAACGACAGTTTTGGAATCAAGAAATGAGACAACAGTTCTTAATAATACCGGTGGCGGAGAAACCACGGTACTTTCGGAAACACCGACTGCTCCTGAAACAACCGTATTAAATGAACCGGTTAGCAATGGAGTATTCGCAGTAGAATATGAAATTACATTTATTCATACCGATGAAATAATAGAAGTGGGGGCATAGACATGAGAGGTAAAAGAACAGATTATGCTTGGTTGATTGCTTCCATTATAAGTTTTCTGCTTCTTTCAATCAGTTTTCTTTTAATGCCGATTGAAAGCAACAATGCTACCGAGGGAGTTTCAATAATTACAATACTGTCAGGAGCCATATTCTGGATTTCTATTGTATGTGGTATTGTCACCCAAGCAGTTTTGTCACACAGGATTAAATCATGGCTCGCATCTAACAGAATTAGAAACGGTCGATTGGCAAGAAAATGTGGAGTTATTTCCTTCTTTAAAAATCCTTTTGCTGTTGCAGCCGATATTGCTATGATAGTTGGATTAATCGGATTAGTAATCACCATTATTCTTACACACGGAATAGGCTATACTTGCTATGTATTTCTTGCGTTATTCGTATTTTCATTTAGTATGCATTGCATCTTAAACGGAAAAATTTTTTATGTAATTGAAAATAAAAGTAAAATTCAACTGGCTCTTCAAAAAGAAAGAGTTAATCAAAGTGATAAGTGAGAGGAGAGAGCATATGAACACCATTAGGAAAAACATTGCAACCCGAATTTATGCGATGATGCTTTGTATCGCTTTAATACTAAGTGCATTTCCTGTTTCTATTATCACTGCTTTTGCAGCAAATACCAATGATATGGGAACATTAACAACCCTTAGTCAAAACGGAACAGTCAATAGCACTGATCCGGCAAATATTATTGCAACTTTTGATTCGACAACACTTGATTGGAGTCCTATGGATACAAGCATTGGAAGATATCAAGACGGTTGGTGGGTCGGCGTAAAGATGACCGCACCTGATTCATTAAAGGTGAAGTCTGACTTCGTTGACGGAGATATTCAAAAGGTTACATATAGAAGAGGCGCTAAAAGCGATTTGGCAGATGCTGAAGTTAAAAGTTTTTGGAATGCTCAGGATTCCAACATTAACAATGAAACATCACCTGAAACTCGCTTCCTTACAATGTGGGTTCCTATAAATGAGCAAATTCTTAACGATTATATTGCTGCAGGCAAAAACTACATTTATTACTATGAGTTTGACTGGAATAACGATAGTGTTTACGAGCAGCGCGTTAGTATAGTAATTAATACCAATGTAACATTGAAAAAAGACGGTCAAGTAGTTCACTCCACAACAGTAACTAATGATAAATTGGCTACAGTAGAAACAATCACCGGTGGTGTGGTAATAGACGGCAGTCAAACAAATATTGTAACAGCAACCCATAATGACATTACTGAACTTACTTGGGCACCTGAGGACGAATCTATATATCGTCCTGCTGACGGTTGGTGGGTAGGAATAAAAATAAATGCTCCTGCTCATTTGCAAAATGAATCTGATTTCACAGGTGTTTATTATCAGAGTAACAGTAATGGTGCTTGGTCTGAAAATAGACTGTTCTGGACTTACAAGGATTCAAGTGATACTGCCACAAGCCATTATATCACTTGTTGGGGCGGAATAAATGAAGATACTATAATCGCCGCAAAAGAAGCAGGGACAAAGATTGTTAAGCAATGGCGTTTTGACTGGAACAAGGACGGTGTGTTTGAACAACAGGTACGACTTGTAATTGATCCTAATAAAGTAGTTTTAAATGCTCAAAACGGCGAACAGGTTTATCCTTACCTTGGTACTGTTACACCTTTGACAGGCGGAACAGTACAGGGCAATACTGAAAATCTTGAGCTTGTTATTGAAGAAGCGTCCTTAACTTGGTCGGATGTGGATTTGTCTATTGGCCGAGTTACAGCTGGTTGGTATGTGGGTATGAAGGTGACTGCTCCTGAAGGATATACTGCAGAACAGTTGCAAAACTCCAAGTATAATAACCGTTCGTCTAATTTAAGTCGTCCTGAAAACGATTATTGGGGCGACTGGAGAACTAATGATAGCAGTTTTTGGAATAATAAGGATTCTGCGAATAGTGCAACAGAACACTTTATATACATGTGGGTTCCTATTACAAAAGGCGCCTTTGATGCATATTTAGCAGCGGGTAAACCGATAGCCAGTCAGTATGTTTTCGACTGGAATAATGACGGTGTTCGCGAACAAACAATTACTATTAAAGTAATTCCAAGCGAAAATATTGTCCTTAACAAAGTTGAACAAACCGGATTCGGTTTCGAAACACCTGCACCTGTCGATCAATGGGTAGGTCAAACATACACAAATACAGCTTCAGGCGGTAATGGCACTGGTGCGATTTCATATTCGATTATAGAGGGTTCTCAGTATGCTGATATCAATTCTTCAACTGGTGAAGTTACATTTAAAGGTATTGGAACCGTAAAAATTCAAGCAACAAAGGCTGCGGACGATGTTTATAAGTCTGCAACAGCGGAATATACTGTTAAGTCTATTAAATATCCTCAAGCGATATTTAAGTTTGAAAATTCTAATCCTTCAATAGATGTTGAATTTAAAACGGGTGAGTACATTAATAAAGCCACCGGCGGCAGTGGTGAAGGTAGTGTATCTTATGAGATAGTTTCGGGCTCCGGAATAGCATCTATTAACGCTAATACAGGTAAAGTAACATTTATCAAAGCAGGGCAGGTTACCATTAAAGCAACTAAGGCTGCAGATGACAGTTATATAGAGACGACTGCAACTTACACACTAAATATAACAAAATCAGAACAGGGCGCATTAAGTGTTAACGCTCCAGCATCAATCACTTTTAGCACAGATGCTCAAGATGTTTTGAGTGTAAGTGTCGGCAGCG
>JBJFGD010000081.1:0-4507 GCA_051892355.1 Acutalibacteraceae bacterium
TACTATGTTAATTAGTACAGTTGCATAATAACACATAAAAATTTAAATGTCAATATGTATTTTGAAAAAATTTAAAAAAATCACCTGCTGATTTAAAGCAGGTGATTCGATCATTCAAGTGTATATTCAAATGTAAGTTTTTCAATATCAGTTATGCCTTTTATCATAATAGGATAGGTGTTTTGCGGTTTGTCACAAAGTGCGGATAGCTTTTTAAAATTGTCACTTACTTCTATTATGGCATCGGTCTTATCGCGAGTGCCTATAATCTGTTTAAAGCCTGTCTGTTTATAAAAGGCTATTACACCCACGCTTGACGGTTTTAAAAAATAAAGTGTGTCAGGCTCATAAAGTGTATCGGCAAAAAGACGGCTCATAAGCCCTTTATGTCGGTAATCACTGTGAGTTGTTACGGCATAGATGTAATATGCCGATTTTTTTACACCCTTTAAATTAACGGTACAGGGTATTTTAAAATACATTGCTGTCACAATGCCGTCAATTTCTAATGTTTGTATATTATCAAAAAACATATCAAACAGCATAGTATCAAATTCACCGCTGTCACCAAATGCTGTTTTATACAGTTTTTCGCATTGTTCTCGAACGGTCATATTTGCTCCTTTTTAGTGCAGATGTATTTAGGCAGTATTATTTCGGGTTTGTATGATAACTTTGATTTTCTAAGTCCCTCAATACCTAAATCGTCTTCACGGTTAATATATTTATAATTTTCAAGATTATGTGCGGCAAATTCGCGGTTAATTACGGTGTATGCGGTTTCATAACCGTTTATTGCCTTTTCTATATGTATATTATATACATTGTTATTGATAGGTGAGCCAAGTGTAAAGGCAACCACATTATCGTCTGCTACTATAGCACCGCCCTTAATATTAAGAATATCCATATTATCAAGCATAAGCGATACGCCGTGCATTTCGGTTTTTAGTTCATCATCCATACGGTCGGCATTTTGTTTATACCAAATTTCAGCGCACTTTTTAACCTTGTCTATATTCTCATAGTTTATGTTTTCAAAATGCCAGTCGAATTGCTTTGTGAAAAATGAGATGTGGTTGCGTTTAGAATGATATTTTTTTCCTGATAGATTTATAAGATCAGATGAATTATAAATATAGTCAAATTCATTACGGCTTTCAATTATGTCATAATATTCGCCGTAAAGGGATTTAAATTGCTGAAAACGGGGACCTTCTTGTGCCCAAATATCAGGGTATGGGTTGCCGCAATGCTCTGCGATGCGCTTCATACCTTTTTGTAAATCGCCAAAAGGTATGCTATAGGTCACTAAACGGTCAGAGTAAGATTTAAGATATAATATACCGTCATCAAAACAAAAGCAATTGTTATAAAGCGGCTGCCACAGCAACAGGTTTACAACACTTATTTCACAGGTTAATTCGTCTGTTTTTGTTAAAATTTTATTAAGCTCGCTCACATTGTCTAATGTGATTTTTTGAAACTTCATTTTATTTCAAGACCTTTGAGTTTTTTTAAAATAATATCACTTTTTAATTTAATATTCAATGAAAATTTAACATATTTTAATATAAATGCGACTTGTTATAAACAAAAAAGTGTCGAAAACTGTAAAAAATACATAAATTTAATTTTATAAAACCTAATTTAATAAAATTTTTTGTTATAAATGCACAAAAAACGGCAGAAACATTGTTTTTCATACCACTTGAAAAAATATTTGGAATATTGTATTATAATATAGTAAATAATAAACTAAAAAAATTATATCTTTGTTACGGAGATGTTGTCATGTCAAAATATACAATTGCCGAAATAAAAGAAATGTTAGAGAAAAAGTTATCTCACAATTTCGGCGTAACACCAGATCAAGCTTCTGATGATATTTTTTATAAAGCGACTGTATTGGTACTGCTTGATATTATGAGTGAGCGCAAGGCAAAATTTAAAAAGTCTGTTGATGAACAGGAAAGTAAAACCGTATACTACTTAAGTATGGAATTTTTGATGGGTCGTTCACTTAAAAACAACCTTTATAACCTTGATCTTACTGAAACTATGCGCAAAGCACTTAAAAGTTATAAGGTAAATCTTGATAATTTGTTTGAGTTAGAACCCGATGCAGGTCTCGGTAACGGCGGCCTTGGTCGCTTGGCGGCTTGTTTTCTTGACGGACTTTCAAGCAGCAGTTATTCGGCTATGGGTTATTGCATTAAGTATGAGCTTGGTATCTTCCGTCAAAAATTGGTTGACGGTTGGCAGACCGAAATGCCTGATTTTTGGCTTCCCGGCGGTGAAGTGTGGTTAGAACCTCGCCCTTCGTCTGCAGTCGATGTTCATTTTGACGGTTATATAGATGAATGGTGGGACAATAACTACCACCATGTAGAGCACAAAAATTATGACACTGTTCGCGCAATGCCCTATGACCTTAAGGTTGCCGGCAAAGACGGCAAGACTATAAATGTACTTCGTCTTTGGAGTGCCGAGTGTCAAGACTTTGATATGTCGGCATTTAGCCAGGGCGACTATGTTCGCGCGGTTGAGCAACGCGCTTCAGCCGAAGCTATTTCAAAGGTGCTTTACCCCGAAGATAAACACCCCGAGGGTAAATCGCTTCGTCTTCGTCAGCAATATTTCTTGGTATCGGCTTCTGTTCAAGATATTCTTAACCGCCATATGCGCAAATATAATACACTTGAAAATCTGCCTGATAAAGTTGCTATTCATATAAATGATACTCACCCAACACTTGCAATACCCGAACTTATGCGTCTGCTTCTTGACGAATGCGGATACTCTTGGGAAAAAGCCTGGGACATTGTAACACGCACAGTAGCTTACACTAACCACACCATAATGGCAGAAGCACTTGAATGTTGGCAGGTAAGCCTTTTCAAAGAAAGAATGCCGCGCATTTATCAGATTGTTGAAGAAATTGACCGCAGATACCGCGAAGAAGTTGTTTCAAAAACAGGTGATTTTGCACTGGCTGAACGCACCGCAATTATTCAAGGCGGCGTAGTTCGTATGGCAAATATGTGCGTTGCGGCATGCCACACAGTAAACGGTGTATCAAAACTTCACAGCGATATTATTAAAAATGAACTCTTTAATGATTATTATAAAATGACACCTGAAAAATTTACCAATGTTACAAACGGTATAGCTCATCGCAGATGGCTATGTCAGGCTAACCCCGAGCTTACCGCTTTAATTAAAGAGCTTATCGGTGATGGCTTTATTAAAGATGCTTCAAACCTTGAAAAGCTTATGGCTTATGCCGATGATAAAACCGTGCTTGACCGTCTTAAAGAAATTAAGCTTTCAAATAAAGTTCGCCTTGCAAACTATGTAAAAGACAATATGGGTGTTACTATTGACCCTAACTCTGTTGTTGATATGCAGGTGAAAAGACTGCACGAATATAAGCGTCAGCATATGAATGCATTGCATATTATTTCGGATTATTTATACCTTAAAGATAATCCAAATGCGCCTTTTACACCCAAAACATACATTTTCGGCGCTAAAGCAGCACCTGGTTACCTGTTTGCAAAAGAGATAATTCAGATGATTTATAAATTGTCTGTAATTATCAACAATGACCGCACTGTGAACGATAAGTTAAAGGTGCTGTTCCTTGAAGATTACCGTGTAACCTTGGCAGAGCTTATGATACCTGCGGCAGAAATAAGCGAGCAGATTTCGCTTGCATCTACCGAAGCTTCGGGTACGGGTAATATGAAGTTTATGATGAACGGCGCTATTACTTTGGGCACAGAAGACGGCGCAAATGTTGAAATTCACAGCGCAGTAGGCGATGACAATATAATTATTTTCGGTATGCAAACACCCGAAGTGTTAAAAATACAAAAAACAGGATATTCGCCGATTTCATACTATAATAATAACGCCGACCTTCGCAATGCACTTGACTTTATAGGCAGGGGTATTGACGGCAAGCAGTTTGACAACATTTATAATACACTCAAAAATGTTGATCATTATATGGCACTTGCCGATTATGCCGATTATTGCGAAGCGCATAAAAAGGCAATGGAGCTTTATAACAATACAGATGTTTGGAATAGAATGTCACTTGTAAATATTGCGAAATCGGGCATCTTTGCCGCTGACCGTTCAATAAATGATTACGCAAAGAATATTTGGCATTTGGAAAAAGTTAAGTAATGAATTATTATCCTTTTGATTCACGAAACAGTTTATATCGCTCGCATTTGGGAGCCGTGGCCGCAGAAGAAAAACTGCGGCTACGGCTATTGTTGCATAAATATGCTAATGTTAATGCTGCCTTTTTGCGCATGTTTAATGACAGCGACAACAATCTTTTTGAAATACAAATGACCGCTTCGGATATGCTTGGTGATTACCGATTTTACGAGTGCGATATTGTACCTGCAGAAGGTTTGTATTGGTATGATTTCAGATACACAAGCGATCACGGCGAATTTTTTATAGTAAAGAGTGAGCACGGTTTAGG
>JBJFGD010000082.1:0-4493 GCA_051892355.1 Acutalibacteraceae bacterium
GTGATATTTTTTCGCAATATATAACCGAAAAAATTAAAAAAGATAAAAATATTAATGTTATAAATGATATTGTAAATGAATTTCCGCAAGACGGAATTACGGTTATAGCAACAGGTCCGCTTACTGACGGTGATTTAGCACAAAGTATCGAATCGTTTTGCGATACAGACAATCTTAATTTCTACGATGCCGCGGCACCTATTGTTACTGCACAAAGTATTGATTTTAACAGTGCATTTATCGCTTCGCGCTATGATAAAGATGAGTCAGGCGAGGGTGATTATATAAATTGCCCCATGAATAAAGAAGAATACGAAAAGTTTTATAATGCACTTATAACTGCCGAAAGCGCACCTCTGCATGAATTTGATAAACCGTTTACGGTTTATGAAGGTTGTATGCCTATTGAGGTTTTGGCAAAACGCGGTGTGGATTCTATTAGATTCGGTCCGTTAAAGCCTGTGGGGCTTCGCGACCCGCGAACAGGTCACAGACCTTGGGCAGTGGTACAGCTTCGTAAAGAAAATGCCGCAGGCTCGCTATATAACCTTGTTGGTTTTCAAACAAATCTTAAATTTGGCGAGCAAAAAAGAGTCTTTTCAATGATACCTGCTCTTAAAAATGCAGAGTTTGTGAGATACGGTGTTATGCACCGCAACTCTTTTATAAATTCACCCAAGTTGTTAAGACATGATTTATCATTCAAAAAATCAGATAATGTATTTTTTGCAGGTCAGCTTTCGGGTGTTGAAGGTTATATGGAATCAGCCGCATCAGGAATTATTGCAGGCATAAATGCAGCTAATAAACTGCTTGGCAAGCCGCCTGTTATTCTACCGAATATAACAATGATAGGTGCGCTGCTTGGTTATATAACCGACCAAACCGTTGTAAACTTTCAGCCAATGGGTGCAAATTTCGGTATTTTACCGCCGCTTGAAAATTCTATCAAAGACAAGCGTGAAAGGTACTCGGCTTTATCTAAAAGATCTTTAGATTTTCTGGGAGATGAATTTTTATGAGAATAGTAGTAGATGCTTTTGGCGGAGACAACGCACCGCTTGAAATTGTAAAAGGTGCAGCTGATGCGTCAATACAGTTTAATACCGAAATTACTCTTACCGGTAAACAGTCAGAAATTGAACAGATTATAACCGAAAATAATTTAAAATTTTTCGGTGAACTTACAATTATTGATACTGATGATGTAATTTCTATGCATGATGACCCAACAACAATTTTAAAATCGCACTCAAATTCCTCTATGGCACTTGCTTTTAAAGAACTTTGTGACGGCAAAGCTGATGCTTTTGTATCGGCAGGTTCTACCGGTGCTATTGTTGTGGGCGGCACGCTTATGGTAAAGCGTATTAAGGGAATAAAGCGTCCGGCGCTGGGCGGTCTTATTCCGTCACCAAACGGTCATTATATGCTTATGGATATGGGCGCTAATGCCGAATGCCGTGCTGAAATGCTGGCGCAATTTGGCATTATGGCAAGCGTATATCTTGAAAATGTTGAAGGTATTAAAAATCCTAAAATCGGTTTGCTTAATATAGGTGTCGAAGACACAAAGGGTGACGATTTAAGGGTTGAAGCATACAAGCTTCTTAAAGAAGCACCTATTAATTTTGTGGGTAATATTGAGTCGCGTGAAATGCCTAAAGGTATTTGTGATGCCGTTATTGCTGACGGATATACCGGCAATATTGCACTTAAGCTTATTGAAGGAACATCTTCAACACTTTTTAAAATGATTAAAAATGTTTTATATAAAAATATTTTTAATAAAATTGCAGCTCTTATAATTAAAAAGGATTTATATGGTCTTAAATCTATGATGGACAGTTCAGAGGTTGGCGGTGCCCCATTACTCGGTGTTTCAAAACCGGTTATTAAGGCACACGGCAGTTCAGATGCAAAAGCCATTAAAAACGCTATCCGTCAGGCAATGATTTTCACCGAAAAAAATGTTATTAGCACAATCAGCGAAAATATAATTAAAGCGGAGTAATTCGATATGAATTCACTTGAAACAAAACTAAATTATAAATTTAATAATATTAAGTTGCTTGAGGGTGCTTTAATTCATTCTTCTTATGCAAACGAGGTCAGAGGTAACACCCACTCAAATGAACGCCTCGAATTTTTAGGCGATTCGGTGCTATCTATTATTGTATCAGAACATATTTATAATAAATATCCCAATATGCCTGAGGGTGAACTAACACGGCTTCGCGCGTCACTTGTTTGTGAAAAATCCTTATGCGCTTTTTCTCGCGAACTTGGTATCGGCGAATTTTTAAAATTAGGCAAAGGTGAAGATAAAAACGGCGGCAGAGAGCGTGATTCTATTTTAGCAGATGCTTTTGAAGCTGTTCTTGCCGCTATTTATCTTGACGGCGGTATGAAGGCGGCACGCAAGCATGTTATGAATACTGTATTGCGTGATTTAAAACACCACTGTGATGAAGATACTTTTAAAGATTATAAAACTACTCTGCAAGAAATTATACAACGCAATCCCGAAGAAAGTGTCACATATATTCTTATTGACGAATCAGGCCCCGACCATGATAAATCATTTACGGTTGAAGTGCATTTGAATTCAAATACAATAGGCGCTGGTACAGGTAAAAGCAAAAAACAGGCCGAGCAAATGGCAGCAAAACAGGCGCTAAAGTTAATGGGTGAAACTGTATGACAGCCCGTCACGCTAATATATCTATTTTTGTGCCCCATATTGGTTGCCCTAATATGTGCAGTTTTTGTAATCAGCGGCATATAACGGGTATACATACAGCCCCGCGAACCGATGAAGTTATCGAAGCTGTAAAAACAGCGGTTAAATCACCTAAATATGACCCTCTTAATACAGAAATAGCATTCTTTGGCGGTAGCTTTACGGCAATTAACCGCAATTATATGATGGATTTGCTTAAAACTGCTAACATATTTGTTAAAAACAATGTTGTTTCAGGCATTAGAATTTCTACACGGCCTGATGCAATTGATGATGAAATACTAATGTTGCTAAAAGAATACGGTGTTACATCAATTGAGTTAGGTGCCCAAAGCCTTAAAAACAGTGTGTTATTAAGTAATAACAGGGGTCATACAGCAGAGGATGTTGTAAATTCTTCAAAACTGATAAAGCAGCACGGATTTAATTTAGGTTTGCAAATGATGACAGGGCTTTACAATGACTGCGACAATTTTGCCATATATACTGCAGAAAAAATTATTGAATTACAGCCCGATACAGTTAGAATTTACCCCACAATTGTACTTAAAAACACCGATTTAGCGGCTTTGTATTATGATAATAAATATAAACCGCAAACACTTGAAGATGCCGTAGCATTGTGTTCAAAACTGCTTGTAATGTTTAATAATGCAAATATAAATGTTATAAGATTAGGGCTTCATTCTATTGAAAAAGACAGCTATATAGCAGGTCCGTGGCATCCTGCTTTTAGTGAACTTTGCTATTCAAAAATTTTATTAGATAAAGTAACTGAACAAATTAAAGAAGCAGGAGAATACATTCTGTATGTTAATTCTTCATCTGTTTCTAAAATGATAGGTCAATGCAAAAAAAATATAATTACTTTAAAAAAACTCGGCTTTGATTGCACAGTTAAAACTGACAATAATCTATGTGATTATGAAATTAAAGTCGAAAGGAGATAAAGATGCTTTTAAGTTCTATCCAAATTCAGGGTTTTAAGTCTTTTGCAGATAAAACCACTCTTAAATTCGGTCGCGGCATTACAGCGGTCGTTGGCCCTAACGGCAGCGGTAAGAGTAATATTTCTGATGCTGTTCGTTGGGTTTTGGGTGAGCAATCTACAAAAAGTCTGCGCGGTCAATCTATGGAGGATGTTATCTTTGGCGGTACTGATACACGCCGCCCGCACGGATTTTGTGAGGTTACACTTAATATAGACAACGCTGACAGAACGCTTAATTTTGACAATGATTTTGTATCTATTACGCGTAGGTTTTACCGTTCACACGAAAGTGAGTATTTAATTAATAATGTTTCTGTTCGTCTTAAAGATGTACACGAATTATTTATGGATACAGGTCTTGGCCGTGACGGTTATTCTATGATAGGTCAAGGTAAAATTGATAATATTATCAGTACCAAGTCTGATGAAAGACGAGATATTTTTGAAGAAGCATCAGGCATTTCTAAATACAGATACCGCAAAACTGAATCCGAGCGTAAGCTTGCCGCAGCAGAGGATAATCTTTTGCGGCTTAAAGATATTTTAGATGAGCTTGAATCGCGTGTTGGTCCGCTTGAAGAGCAGAGCAAAAAAGCAGAAAAGTTTTTAGAACTTGCTGAAGACAAAAAGCAGCTTGAAATCAGTTTATGGCTTTATACTCTTAATAATTCAAAAGAGGCTTTACGCGCTCAAGAAAGCAAAATTGCAGCTGCACAATTAAGTTATAAAGAAATCGAAGATTCGCTTAGCGAATTTGAT
>JBJFGD010000083.1:0-4481 GCA_051892355.1 Acutalibacteraceae bacterium
ATAAATGGGCTGCTATGGATACTGCTGTAGCCGAAGAAGACCTTGTAGTAAGTTTAGGCGGTCATACTCAAAAAACTGATACTAATGACGGTTCAGTTATTATATACAACGACAAAACAGGTCACTGGTATGAATGTTCTGTATGTGACGGCAGATTAGATGTTAACAGCGGTAAAATGGCAGAAGATGAAGTAATTCCACATAATTATGAAAACGGCGTATGCGCTGATTGCGGATACAAATGCGTTGACCATGAATACGCATCTACAGGCAAGGTTCTTGTAGCAGGCGATTGCATTACAGACCGTGAAGTAGAAGTGGCTTGTAAAATCTGCGGTGTAAAAGCAACCGAGATAACACCTGCTGCTCATACACTTGTGTCAGTGGATAAGGTTGATCCTACAGATAAAATGGAGGGCACAAAGGCGCACTACAAGTGCAGTGTTTGTGATGCTGTTTTTGCCGATGCTGATGGCAAGACTGAAATAACACAAGCAGAACTTATAATTCCAAAAACTATTTCTGAAGGTTATAGTATTAGCTCATCAAATACCGGTTCTACCGGTGCAACAACCGATAACGGTACTACCAGCCCTGCAACAGGTGACAGCGCGGTAATGGCAATCACTGTAGTAGCAGCACTTACTGGTTTAGCGTTATTTGTTCGCAAGGTGATAAAAGCATAAAAATCAAATATAATAAAGCAAAAAAGATGTGCAGAAAACTGCACATCTTTTTTGTATTTCTTATAAAACAATAAATTATTTCATTTTAAATATTATACCGACTATTGCAGAAAGTGCAATAAAAACAATTGGGTGTAAACCCTTTGTCTTTTTTATAAGATTGGTTAAAACCCAAATAACAACCGCTAAAGCAATGCCTTTCCAATTAAATATAATTGTGTGTGTTGCAGCACCGCCAACGGTAATTAATGTAGTCATAATAACACCTATACCTGCTGTAGCGATAAGACCGGTAGATGCAGGGCGTAAGCCGTAAAAAGCGTTATTTACATATTTGTTGTCTTTAAAGCTTTTAAGCACGGCAGCTATTATCAATACAATAATAATTGAGGGTGTAATTAGACCGATAGTTGCAATAATTGCACCTAATATTGCGCCAAATGTCCCGTAGTCACTACCGGTAATGTATCCCACATAGGTTGCCATATTAACACCTATAGGTCCGGGCGTTGATTCACCCACTGCAATCATATTTGAAAGGTCGGTTTGAGTAAACCAATCAGGGTGATTATTAGCCATATCGCTCAAAAACGGTATAGTTGCCATACCGCCGCCTATGGCAAAGAGTCCGGTTTTAAAAAATTCCCAAAACAAAAGAAGAAAGGTCATTTTGTTTTTCTCCCTTCTATTGTTTTAATAGCTATACCGAGTATTGCGGCAATTAATACAAAAACAACGGGGCTGATGTTTGAAAAAACAGAACTTCCAATAGTTACTAAAATAAATATGATAAGAGTTGGCTTGTCAAGCACAGCTTTTTTAAAGAGTTTAACCACTGCATTAATAATGAGCACGCAAACACAAACTCTAATACCGCCAAAGGCATACTGAACAATCTCTAATTCTTTAAAAGCCTCTATAACGCCGGCAAGTAAAGAAATAATAACCAGCGACGGGAAAACAACGCCAAGCGTAGCTAAAATTCCGCCCAAAATGCCTTTGCATTTTTGACCTATAAAGGTTGCGGTATTTACAGCAATAACTCCCGGAGTGCATTGTCCTATTGCAAAATAGTCCATCAGCTCTTCTTCGGTTGCCCAATGCTTTTTATCGCAAATTTCGCGTTGCAAAATAGGAAGCATGGCATACCCTCCGCCAAAAGTCATAACGCCAACCTTTGCAAAGGTGAAAAACAGAGAAAATAATTCTTTCATATCAATCTTCGTCCTTGCCGCAGCAGCGTTTATACTTTTTGCCGCTTCCGCATGGGCAAAGCGCATTTTTGCTTACTACGCCCTTGCCGCGCACGGTGCGCGGTTTATCATTGCCTGTACCTGTTTCTTCGGCAACCTTTTCGCGTTTTACATCTTCGTTTTTACGCACGCGGACAGTCAGCGCAAACTTTGCGGTTTGTTCGCGTATAGCATCGGTCATAGCCGAGAACATATCGTAGCTTTCATTTCGATATTCAACAACCGGATTATGCTGACCGTAACCGCGCAGTCCTATACCCTGACGCAGTTGATCCATAGCATCTATATGATCCATCCAGTTAGTGTCAACACTGCGCAACAATACAACGCGCTCAATCTCACGCATAACATCAGAGCCAAATTCGGCTTCGCGATTATCATACTTTTGATGTGCTTTGTCTTTGAGTTGCTGTGCAATTTCTTCTGCCTGTGTTGACTGAAGTTTTTCGGTGGTAAACTGCAAATCGTCATTATCGGTTACCCAGCCTGCAAAATATTCACGCAGACCGTTGAGATCCCAATTATCGTGATCGTCTTCATCGCCCAAATAAACCTTGGTGTAAATGTCGATGGTGTCATCAATCATTTTAAGCACAGTATCTTTTAAATTTTCACCGTCAAGCACACGGTTGCGTTGGTTATAAATAAGCTCGCGCTGCTTGTTCATTACATCGTCATATTCAAGAACATTTTTACGCGCGGCAAAGTTTATACCCTCTTTGCGCTTTTGCGCGCCTTCAATTGTTTTAGAAAGCATACCGCTTTCAAGCGGCATATTTTCGTCAACGCGCATGGTGTCCATAATACCCGAAATTCGTTCTCCGCCATAAAGACGCATAAGATCATCTTCAAGTGAGATGTAAAACTTGGTGCAGCCCGGGTCGCCCTGACGGCCTGCACGACCGCGCAACTGGTTATCGATACGGCGTGAATCGTGTCGCTCGGTACCTATAATACAAAGACCTCCGCTTTCGCGTACGCGTTTTGCATCGGGTTCAATATCAGCTTTGAATTTATTGTAATATTCTTTATATTTTTCGCGTGCTGCGATAATATCGCTATCTTCGGTTTCGCCAAAACCTGTGGCTTCAAGTATCATTTCTTCGCTGAGTCCGTCATGGCGCAGAGCCGATTTTGCAAGATATTCAGCATTACCGCCAAGCATAATATCGGTACCGCGGCCTGCCATATTGGTGGCAATGGTAACGGCATAGGGCATACCTGCTTGGGCTATTATTTCAGCCTCTTTTTCGTGTTGCTTTGCATTTAAAACATTGTGCTTTATGCCGCGCTTTTTAAGCATGGCAGAAAGAAGCTCTGACTTTTCAATAGTAACAGTACCTACAAGCACAGGCTGACCTTTAGAGTGGCACTCTACAATACGGTCAATAACCGCGTTAAACTTTGATTTTTCGGTTTTGTAAACGGCATCATTTTCATCAACACGAGCGATAGGCTTATTGGTGGGTATCTCAATAACATCAAGCTTGTAAATTTCTTGAAACTCTGCTTCTTCGGTCATAGCGGTACCTGTCATACCCGAAAGTTTGCTGTAAAGGCGGAAGAAATTTTGGAAAGTAATTGTAGCAAGCGTTTTTGACTCGTTAGCTACCTTAACGCCCTCTTTTGCTTCGATTGCTTGATGCAAGCCTTCGTTATAACGCCTGCCGTACATAGGTCGGCCCGTAAATTCATCGACAATAATAACCTCGCCGTTTTCTATAATATAGTCACTGTCACGCTTCATTATGCCGTGAGCGCGGATAGCTTGATTTATATGGTGCGCAATTTCAATATTTTCGCTGTCATTAAGGTTTTCAATAGCAAAATACTGTTCTGCCTTTTTTACACCAGAGGGTGTAAGAATAGCGGTATGTGCCTTTTCGTCTACAACATAGTCGCCGTCATAAGCGGCGTCCTCGTCGGTTGATTTGTCATCCATCTCTTTAACTTTTACCATTTTAAGTGTGCGCGCAAAGGCGTTGGCTTTGTTATAAAGGTCGGTAGATTTATTGCTTTGACCTGAAATAATAAGCGGTGTACGCGCTTCGTCTATCAAAATAGAGTCAACCTCGTCAACAATGGCAAAGTTATGCTCGCGCTGAACCTTTTGCTCTTTATAGGTGACCATATTGTCACGCAGATAGTCAAAACCTAATTCGTTATTGGTGCAATAGGTAATATCGGCATCATAAGATGCGCGCTTTTCTTCCTTGCTCATTCCGTGAATAATAAGACCTACCGATAAACCTAAAAAGCGGTATAATTTGCCCATCCATTCAGAGTCGCGCTTTGCAAGGTAATCATTGACTGTTACAATATGAACACCTTTGCCTGTAAGCGCATTAAGATATGCAGGCAAAGTAGCCACAAGTGTTTTACCTTCACCGGTTTTCATTTCGCTTATTCTGCCTTGGTGCAGAATTATACCGCCCAAAATCTGAACGGGAAAGTGCCGCATACCAAGCACGCGGTCGCTTGCTTCACGGCAGACCGCAAATGCCTCAGGCAAAATCATATCCAAAGTTTCGGCTGTTTCAAG
>JBJFGD010000084.1:0-4476 GCA_051892355.1 Acutalibacteraceae bacterium
AATTAGTGCGATTAATATTTATTTATACAGTCCAAACAACTTTAATATTTTTTGCCAAAAAGTAAGTTTTATGGTTTCTGCATGCGCTGAAACTGCTTTTTCGTCAATCTCTATAGGTTCTGTTTTGATTATAAACTGTACTGCTTTTACATTGGTATTCTTTTCACTGACAAATGAAACAACTTCATCGTTGCCGCCGGTTATGCTTTCAATCATTTCGTTAATCTTATCGGAAATTTCATCGTCCATACCATTGGTTTCAGAGCGCATTTCGGCGGTTCCGTTTTTAAGATCTGTTGTTCCGTCATATAGTTCTTTAATGCCGTTAAGCAGTTCCTGAACGCCGTCTGCCAATTCGCCGGTTCCGTCTTTGAGTGTAGTTGTACCATCATAGAACTCTACGATACCGCCCAGTAGTTCGCCCATTTTGCTGTAAAGTTCTGTCGTTCCGATCTTTAATTCATTACTGCCGGTAAGAAGCTCACCTGCACCTGCGGCAACCTCTGAATAGCCCGCAACAATTTGGGCGACACCGCCAGTATATTGGTTAATACCCGTATCCAGCTTACCGTATTCCGTGACAAGAGTATCAATGCCGTCTTTCAGCTCGTTCATATCGACAAGAAGCCCTTTTACCCAACTCACAAGCTCATTGATACCTGTATCAATTGTAACATAATTGGTTTTCAGGTCATTAACGCCTGTTACAATTTCACTAATACCCGCACTGATCTGTGTAAGGTAGGCGTCCATACCGTTAATTGCCGCACTGTTGCCCTGCAAAAGTGTAACAATGCCCTCAAGTTGCTCGACAGATGCGTTAAGCTGTTCAATTTGTTCCGGATCGCCGCCTACTTGCTCTAAGTATGCAATCTGTTGGTTTAAGGTGGTAATTTGCGCTGATAGAGTTTCAATTGTTTGCGCATTTGCGGTTTGTAAATTGTCAATATTCAAGCCATTCTGATTCATAGCTGCTTTGTAGGCTGCGAAGCTGACATTGTTTTGCAAAGCAGCAATGCCCTCAGACAAAGCATCTATGCCATCTTTAATCTGCGAAGAGCCGTAAACAAGCTGATCAATTTGTTCAGTCGAATCAGAAACAGCAGATAATTCCGTCTGAATGGTGAGCAAAGCCTGTTTGATTTGGGCAGAACCGTAAGTTAAGTCAGACGATTTTCCGTTTAGTTCCGCAAGGCCTAACTGCACCAAAGCAATACCGTCATAAAGAGAGTTAACGCCGTCATTTAATTCAGCAGCACCGTTGCTCAGTTCCTTGGTGCCGTCTTGCATAGCTTCGCCGCCTTTTTTCAAATCAGCTGCACCATCGCGAAGCTCGGCTACACCGTCAACCAATTCCTTAACACCTGACTGCAAATCGTCTTTGGCGGCATTCTGCAATTCCGATACGCCGTCTTTAAGATCGCCTGCACCGTCGTCAAGCTCTGCAATTGCATCAAGAAGTTCACTTACCTGATTCATCAGTTCTTCATCGTCTACTTCAATGTTCATAGACAGCGGAATACCGTTGATAGAGACGGCTGACATTTCAAAATCCGTTACATCGGCTGTAATTGAAGTATCAATTCCTTCGCCCGGCAGCATGGTATATGAGATTTGTTTTTTGTTGCCCACATTGGCAATAGTAGCGTCCGCTGCCGTAATATTACTGCATTTTTCGGTATCAAGCGTAAATGATGCCTGTAAAGCATAGGTATCAAAGAAATTGCCATTATAGGCTTGATTACTTGTTATTTTAAATTTTATTTCAAGATTACCGCTTTTACCCGCGACTTTATTTGCGGAATATTCTGTGCCGTCAATAAAGTATTTGATAGATATATTCCAAGGAATTTCGGTATCTTTCATCTTTCCTTTGTAGTATACTTTGTCCGCAGAAGATGAGAATGTAACAGTATCGTTGTTTTGCACAATTTTATCGGTTGTATTAAGCAGTTCTACCGAAGAATAATTACCGTAATCGGTTATATTTCCGCCGTCAAAAATATTGACGGCATAAATATCTTTTACCGAACCGTCATTTGCAAGATTAACATAGATAACCTCTTCTTTTTCAGAGGCAGTGCCTTCGGCAAAAACGGGGGTAATCATACAAACGAGTAGTAACGCAGACAAAATAACTGCTGTTATACTTTTTGCGAATTTATTTTCTATGTGCTTTGGGTTACATCTATTAAGTAGTTTCATTGCATTTTTTCTCCTTTCGGGGGTTGAATAATTTAAGATTTAAGGTGGTTTTTTGAATTAATCTGTCAAACATATAAAGCAGTCCGGGCAGAACAAAGAACACACTTGTCATAGAAAGCAATGCGCCTCTGCCTACAAATAAGCCAAGCTGAGACAGTATTGCATGAGAAGATAAGTAGTAAAGCAAAAAACCTACTAAAGCAAGTACAGAACCTGATGTCAGTATAGAAGTAGCTACCGCAGAAATGGTTTCAATAATTGCCTGCTTTTTCGGCATGGTTTGCCTATGTTCCAGATATCGGTTTGTAAACAAAATTGCGTAGTCAACGGTGGCTCCAAGCTGTATTGAAGAAATAATCAGGTAAGCAATATATTGCACAACAGAATCGGCAAAATACGGAATACCAACATTAATCCAAATGGCCGCTTCGATTGCAAATACAAGAATAATAGGCAACGACAGGGATTTCATCGTTAACAACAAAATAACAAATACAGCACAAATGGCAATTAGATTTACCTTTAAAGTGTCCTGCGTTATGGTATCCATCAAATCGTAGGTAGATATACCTTGACCTGCAAGATAATAAGTATTTGGATAATATTTGTCAGCAGTTGCCCTGATTTGTTCAACCAAATCAAAGGTTGTATTCCCCTCATAATCAGCATCAACAGATAATACCATACGATTATAATTGTCAGATACAAGCTGTGAAAGAATATCTGTATCCAGATATTCTTTAGGAATTTCTGCACCTACGGTGTCTACATAAGAAAGAATACTCTTGATTTCAGGAATTTCGTGCAAAGCATCTGAAAGGTTTTGCTCTGCGTCAATATCGCCGTTTGGCACAAGTAAAACATAGGTATCGCTTTTACCAAACACATTTTCTATATCAGCGATATCTTGACCGGCTTTTGTATCTTCGCCGTAAATTTTGGAAGAACCGTAATAATATGAATTAGAGTTAGATGCAAGGAAAGAGGGTATTGCGATAATAATAAATATTAATGCCATCGGTATCATAATACGGCTTACAACCTTACCAAAGCCTTTGAATGAGGGCAACAGCTTTTTGTGGTGCGATTTTTGAATTAAAGGATATACGCTTAGTATCAGCGCAGGCATAAATATGAATACCGTAATAAGACTAATAGCCACGCCTTTTGACAAAGCAAGACCAAGATCAGAGCCTATACCGAATCGCATAAATATTAAAGCTAAAAATCCAATAACGGTAGTAAGTCCGCTAGAGAAAATTGAAGATGTGGATTTACAAAGTGCATCAACCATAGCACTTTTACGATCGGTATTAGTTAATAAACATTCCTCATATCTGTGGAGCAAAAATACAGAGTAGTCAAGTGATACCGCCAGCAGCAAAATAGAACCTGCCGCATTAGTGACAAATGATATTTCGCCAAACATTAGGTTAGAACCGCTGTTTATCATAATTGCTACACCAAGACCGAGTAACACAACAAACGGTTCTGCCCATGAGGTAGTTGTCAGAATTAGTATTGCTAAAACCGCTATTACCGCAAATACGGTAATTTTCATAATTTCGCTGACAGTTCCTGTAGTTGCTACTGCTGTAGAAACAGCGTTACCACTCATTGCGTTTTCTTCGCCTATGATTTCACGAATGCGGTCAACTGTATCTACAACATCATGCTCATTAACAGTAACTGTAAATAAGGCATTTTTGTCTTTATAGTAAGTTTCTACTGTATCGGTGTCTTCCATTTCTAAAGGCTCGTAAATGCTGATATTATCATCTAACCAAATAACATCTTCTACACCGTCACAGTTTTTAAGTTTTTCTTTGTATTCAAGTGCTTCGGCTATGCTTACATTCTTTATCATAACGCGGGCGTTTGGAATATCACCGTTAAACTCTTCGTGCATCAAATCTAAAGATAAGGTAGAGCCGGTATCTTTTGGCAGATAGTCGGTCATATCATAATTGACTTCGACCAAGTTTTGAAGTATGGTGCCGCAAACGGCTAATACAAGAAAAAATACCAATATCTTTTTAGGGTTATTCACAACCCATGAATAAAATTTTCTCATTTTTCAGATTGTCCCCCTTCAGAGCAAGGAGTTCCTGACAGTTCAAAAATGTTGCGTTCTCCCTTAATTGTCAAATATACGGCAGAGGCGGTCAGCTTGCCTATTGCCGTAAACGGAATTGTTCGCATAAGCGTTATAATTTTGCCGCTTATTTTACAGTTGCCAAAATTGTCTATTGTTCCGTTAAAAGGTTCTTT
>JBJFGD010000085.1:0-4474 GCA_051892355.1 Acutalibacteraceae bacterium
AAGTCTTTGTTTAAATTCCTGCGTTTTTGCACGCAGTTGATTATCGCTTAATTTGCGGTATTCATCTTCATAAGATAAAACCTTATCAAGCGTGGGGCGAATGCGTTTTATTTCTTTTTCACTGTAATTGCCGAAAATGGCTGTAAGTAAACCCATAATCTAACCTCTTATAAATTCAAATAGATATATCTTATATATTATACAATAGAAATGTTAATAAATAAAGTATTATTTAAGGGTAAAAATACCGTCTTTTAGCGATAAACCCGAAGTATAATGCAGATTTTGGCTATCATCAATAAAAATTGCTTCGGCATCATCGGTGCTTTCAATAATTTCTTTAGCGCGGTCAAGCCCCATAAGTATGCACACGGTAGAAAGCGCATCGGCATCAAATGCATGGTTTGAGATAATTGTTGCCGAATATATGTCGGTATCGCATGCATAACCCGTTTTCGGGTCTAAAATGTGGTGATAAATAACACCGTCTTGTTCTATATACCTTTCATATATACCCGAAGTGACAACACACTTATTATGCAGTTTTATTGTTGCAGCAATATCATTGTATGAAAACGGCTTTTTTATACCTACCGTGTAGTCACTCTCACCGAAAACTACAACATTTCCGCCTAAATTTATTATGCCTTCAGATGTGTTATTACGCTTAAAATAATCAAGCAGACGGTCGGCAATATAACCTTTTGCTATACCACCTAAATCTATTTTTTTACCGTTTAAATTAACTTTATTTTCGTTTATCTCAATGCTCTGATAATCTACATTTTTAAGCGCTTCTGCAATTTCGCTGCGCGAAGGAATAATTTCATTATTAAAATCCCAAAGCGAGCTTACAGGGTATATGGTTATATCAAATTTGCCGTTTGAAATATCGGCATAATAAAGACTTTTTTGCAGTATTTCAAGGGTGCTGTCAGACACTTTATAAAAGCCGTCTGAATTATTTAGTGCATACACTTCACTTGTAGCAACGGTGCGGCTTAATTGTTTTTCATAATCTTCACACAAACTGAAAGCGCCGTTTAAAACTTCTTTGTTACAGTTTGCGGTAATTGATACCACAGTATCAAGCAAAAAACGGGTATCTTTATTTTCTTGATTGCCGGCGCATCCGCATAAAAGCAACAAGACCAAACTTAAATTAAGTGATATAATCTTTTTCATAAATAATATTATACAACTTCTTCACTTTTTTGTAAAGATATGTTAAAATATTGAAGTAGTCTTAATTAAAGGAAAACATAGTCATAAAAAAGGGCGGTGACAGCTTTGAAAAAAGGTGATATAATTATCATAATATCGGTGGCGCTTGCATTGGTTATATCTATAGCAGGGCTTATAATTTTTTCACAGCAAGGCAGCATCGTCACAATAAAGCAAAATAATGAAATAGTTTACAGCGAAAGTATCGCAAAAGATAACACCGTAACTTTAGATGGCAATACCGTTATAATAGAAGACGGGTTTGTTTATATGTTAAATGCCTCATGCAAAAATCAGGTTTGCGTGAATACGGGTAAAATTTCAAAAAAGGGTGAAAGTATTATATGTCTGCCAAACAAGGTAACAGTAGAAATAAGCTGAACATAAAACAGATTACTATGTATGCCTTGCTTGTAGCGGTGTGTTTGATGGTGGGCTATCTTGAAAGTCTGTTGTCAATATCGCTTTTCGCCGCCGTGCCGGGTATTAAGTTAGGGTTGTCAAACGCAGTGGCTTTAACGCTTGTATGCAGGGGCGATATAAAGGGCGCGTGGGCGGTAAATATTACAAGAATTTGCCTGTCAGCACTTCTTTTTGGATCGGCTATATCTTTTTTGTTTGCGCTTTCGGGCGGTGTTTTTTCATTGCTTATAACCTGTCTGTTAAGCCGCTTTAAAAGTGTTAGTGAAATGGGCATAAGTATTGCGGGCGGCGCGGTTCATAATATATTTCAGTGCATAGCCGCTTTTGCTTTTGTGGGCAGTGGTATAATTTATTATCTGCCCTTTTTATTGCTTGGCGGTGCCGTTTGCGGCGGACTTTGCGGAATACTTACAAAACTTATTTTAAAAAAAATAAAGACAAATGAAATGTTTTAGTGTATAATATATAAGTTAGCAATACTTTTTGAAAGAAGGAGCATTAAAAATGTGTGGATTTGTAGGCTTTACAAACTATATAAAGGATACAGGAATTGTGCTCGAGCAAATGATGGATTCAATCGCTCATCGCGGACCTGATTCGGCAGGTTGTTATATTGATTCTGATATTGCTTTAGGTTTTCGCAGACTTAGTATTATAGACCTTGCCGAAGGCAATCAGCCTATGTTTAATGAGGACAAGTCTTTGGTTTTGGTTTTTAACGGTGAAATATACAATTTTAAAGAGTTGCGTACCGAGCTTGAAAAAGAAGGTCACATTTTTGAAAACAATTCTGACAGCGAGGTACTATTGCACGGTTATGAACAGTGGGGCGAAGAATTTGTTAAAAAGCTTCGCGGTATGTTCGCCTTTGTAATTTTTAATAAAAATGACGGCACCATCTTTGGCGCTCGCGATATGTTTGGTATAAAGCCTTTTTATTACACCCAGTGTAACAATAGTTTTATTTTCGGTTCTGAAATTAAGGCATTTTTACATCACCCCGAATTTGAAAAGGTGTTAAATGAAGAAGCGCTTGCGCACTATCTTTCATTCCAATATTCACCTACAGAAGAAACATTTTTTAAGAATGTTTACAAACTTCCGCCTGCACATTATTTTACCTTTAAAAACGGCGAGATGACCAAAACACGCTATTTTCGCCCTGACTTTAAATCGGTACCCGGTGTGCTTGACTTTTTTGCTGATGAGGTTGATAAAACCGTTCGCGAATCGGTAGAGGCTCATAAAATTGCCGATGTAGAGGTTGGCTCTTTTTTGTCAAGCGGTATAGATTCAAGTTATATTGCCGAAGCGGCAAAGGTTGACAAAACCTTTACGGTAGGTTTTGAAAGCCAAGACGGCGACCGCTATAATGAAATTCACTATGCAAAAGAATTTGCCGATACTATCGATGTTGAAAATATTTCAAAGGTTATAACCCCCGAAGAGTATTGGTCTACTTTCCCTAAAATTCAGTACCATATGGATGAACCCTTGGCAGACCCTGCGGCAATAGCGCTTTATTTTGTAAGCAATCTGGCTTCACAGTATGTTAAGGTTGTAATGTCGGGCGAGGGTGCTGATGAGCTTTTTGGCGGATACCGCATTTATCAAGAGCCGTTAACGCTTACCGCTTATGACAAACTGCCGTTTGCTGTTCGCCGAGTGATCTCTAAAATCTGTGAGCATTTACCGCAAAAACACGGCATTAATTACCTTGTTCGCCGAGGCAAAACCATAGAAGAACGCTTTATAGGCAACGCAAACATCTTTTCTAAAAAAGAGCGCGATGAAATTTTAAAAAGCGACATTGCAAAAAATGCCCCGCAACCTAAAATTTTGTGCGACAAATTTTATGACGAAGTCGCTGATAAAGATACCGTTACAAAGATGCAGTATCTTGATATAAATATGTGGCTGATGGGCGATATACTGCTTAAAGCCGACAAAACAAGTATGGCAAACTCGCTTGAACTGCGCGTGCCGTTTCTCGATAAAAAGGTTATGCAACTTGCAGCCACCATACCGCTTGACTGTCGTGTAAATACCAAAACTACAAAGCTTGCACTTCGACAAGCTGCTGAAAAAACATTACCAAAACGCACAGCCGAAAAAGATAAATTAGGTTTTCCTGTGCCTATTCGCGAATGGCTTAAACAAGATGAATACTATAATACGGTAAAGACTGCTTTTGTCAGTGATGCGGCAGAAAAATATTTTGATACAAAAAAACTGGTAAAACTGCTTGATACACATAGAGCCGGCAAGCAGGATTTAAGCCGCAAGATTTGGACAGTATATACCTTTCTTGTATGGTATGAGCAGTATTTTAAATAATATGCAAAAACATAAGCGGATGTAATGAACAATCATTACATCCGCTTATATATACAAACATTTAATAAATAAAATAACGAAAAGGGCAAATTTTACGAATCAAATTGCAAAATCTGCCCTCAAAGTCTTCAAATTTTAATTCAAGTTTCCTAAAAAATCCTGAATGTGTCAACATTCAGGATTTTTTTCGGAAGTATTAATTTTTAGTTTTCACTATGCTTTTTCTTTTTGCTTACGACCGTCGTTCCGAACAATGCGCCGCCGCTGACAAAGAGAAGCGCATACCACAATGCAATATGGCTGTTATCTCCGGTCTGGGGAGACTTTTCAGTAATGTTTTCGGGAACGCTTTCAGGAATGTTCTCAATATTACTATTTGTGTTGTCAACCTCACCCTCTGTATCTTCAATGCTGTATTTTACCCGTATTGTTGTATCAGGAATTGCATATCTTTCAATTATCAGATTATCTTTATCGGGCAGAAAGATTT
>JBJFGD010000086.1:0-4474 GCA_051892355.1 Acutalibacteraceae bacterium
CCGGCATACTCATAACACCGTATTCCATTATCTTCTGCATATCAGTAATGTATTCCACCTCTACGGAAAGTTCCATATCCTTTACTGCCCGTTTCGCATTCTCATACATTTCGTGACATGATTTACAGCCTGCGCCTAACACCTTTATACAGCAAATTCCGCTATTTGCTTCACCCGCCGAACAGCCACAACTGCAAACTATGTCAGGTGATTTCTTTTCTTCTTTTTTCTTTCCGAAATTAAATAATGCCATAGTGATAACCTCCTGAAATTAAATAATGAAATATTGTATTGCGTTGAAGAAATAGCCTACAACGATAATACCGACTGTGCATATTGCAATGAAGATGCCAAGCAGCTTTGGTTTTACCGCTTTGCGAAGCATAATCATTGAGGGGAGAGAAAGGGTAGTGACTGCCATCATAAAAGATAACACAACGCCGAGCAAAGCACCCTTTGCAAGTAAGGCTTCTGCAATTGGGATTGTGCCGAAAATATCCGCATACATCGGAACACCTGCGACAGTAGCAAGTATGACGCCAAACGGGTTATTATCTCCAAGCACTTTAACAATGAAATCTTGGGGAATCCAGTTGTGGATAATCGCACCGATACCTACACCGATAAGCACATAGGGTGCAACCTTTTTAGCGGTGGCAACAACCTGTTCCCACGCATATTTCAATCGGTCTTTGAAATGCAGTTCTTCCTGCGGAACATCAAGTGACCGTCCATTACGGATATATTCTTCCACTTGATTTTCAAGGTGCAGTTTTTCAATCAGCGTACCGCCTGCAACGGCAATGACAAGTCCGAGTACGACATATATAATAGCAACCTTCCAACCAAAAATGCTCATAAGCAAAACAAGACTGCCAAGGTCAACCATTGGCGAAGAAATCAAAAAGGAAAATGTAACGCCAAGCGGCAAGCCTGCACTTGTAAATCCGATAAACAACGGAATAGAGGAACACGAACAGAACGGTGTTACCGTACCGAGTAATGCGGCGATAATATTTGCCCATATTCCGTGAAACCTACCAAGTATCTTTTTTGTTCTTTCGGGTGGAAAATAGCTTTGAATATACGATATAATCAAAATCAATACACATAGCAATACCATAATTTTTATTGTATCGTAGATAAAGAACCAAACGCTGCCGCCGACTCTGCCAGAAGTTTCTAATCCACAAGCGTTCAGTATTGTTTCAATGAGCCTATTAAGCCAACACATACCGAGAACTTCATTTTGAAAAAAGTCCCAACCGTTTTTTAATGCTTCCATAGAAGCCTCCTTTCATATAGTTATATTGAAATATATCTATTTGTAATTCTGAATATAAGCCGTGCGAAAAAGCAATGTTTAAACTGACTTACTTTTCACAGCACGACTTGTTTTCATATTCAACATCAAGGGTTGTCAACTGCCGCAAACATTCTTTTGCACGCTCTACACCTTTTTCTGAAATGGAATAGTGCATCCATTTTCCATCCTTGCGCCCTACAACCACACCGGAATCACAAAGAATTTTCATATGGTGCGACAGTGTGGGCTGCGTTACATTGATTTCCTCCAACAGCTTGCAAGCACATTTTTCTCCAGAACGCAGTAACTTTATTATCTTAATGCGGTTTTCATCACAAAACGCTTTGAAGATTGCCGCAATCTTTCTTTCGTCCATCTTTTAAAATCACCTCCGATAGATAATCATCTATATGTTATTATATGTGTCACATAGAAAAATGTCAATACATTTTTAAACCTTAAACAAAAAAGACAGCGTAAAAAATTTCCGATTTCGCACGCTGTCTTTAATTTTGCTTTACTTTTCTAATTTTCGTAAATTGTATTTCAATAATGCTTTCAAACTACTTCCTTATATGGCGTTAGCATTATTCAATTCCGCTTTACAATTTGCATTGTAATTATATTTTAATTATTTTCTTTAATGCCTTTAATATAGGCGGTAAGATTAGTGCAAAAACTATTGAGGTTATAACTGCGGCTATAATTCGGTTAACAAGCGCAATACCTAAAATTGCTGCGGGGTAAGCATAGATTTTGCTGTCAATATACATAACCACACTGTTTATAATTGTTACCGCAAGCGCACTTACTATTGTTTCAATACAAAGAATTTGCGGTTTGAGTGATTGTTTAAATGCTTTAAACAAACAACCGAACACAAGGCCTCTTGCCACTGCAGGCAGTACCCATAAAAGCGTGGTAGCGCCGAAACCGTATGTAATTAGCTGACCTAAAAAAGCGCCGACAAAACCGGTTGCAGCACCCCATAACGGCCCAAAAAACGCCGCAATTATTATTACGGGCAGACCGCTTACAGAAAGTTTCATACTGCCGCCAAACGGCGCGCTTACCGAAACTGCCAGCCAGTCGAGTACGACATAGATAGCCGCCATAACAGCAGCTAAACAGATTTTTTTAATATTTTTCATAAATAAAAACCTCCTATCATCCGTAACTAACCGATAATAGGAGGTATTTTTATAAAATAATACAAGCTATTATTTGCCAGCGGGATGCGACAGCAAAACCGCGAATAAAAACTCTTCGTTTGCGTGACAACTCCCCGTTCACGCAACACTTAACGCTATGCTGCCTACTCTGAATAATATTAGCGCCCTAAACGCTTAAAGACATTATATATTTTTTAAAATAAAATGTCAATACAAAATATCAATTAAATTTTGCCTGCATCACGCAAGGCTTTTGTTTTTAATATGGCAATTTGTGTTTTAGCATCTTTTATTTCACCCGAAAGTGTCTTTTCTACCGCCTTTTCGAGCGGTATTTTGATTACATCTAAAAACTCATCTTCATCGGGATTCATTTCGCCATAGGTAAGATTGGTGGCAAGAAAACAGTAAATAACTTCGTTTACATAACCGGGTGAAGGGTAAAGACAGCCTAAATCAATATAATTTTCTGCTGTGGCACCTGTTTCTTCTTTGAGCTCGCGCTTGCCGCATTCAAGCGGGTCTTCGCCCTGCTTGTCGCGCTTGCCTGCGGGTATTTCAAGAGTTTCTTCCATATAAGGGTATCTGAACTGTTTTACAAACAACAGCTCGTCACTGTCGGTCAGCGCCGCAACGCATACGCCGCCGGGGTGCTCAACAACCTCACGGGTAGCGGTATTGCCGTTTGGCAACAGCGCTTTATCTTGGCGTAAATTAATAATTCTGCCTTTAAATTTGTACTCATAGCTTAACTGTTTTTCTTCTAAATTCATTATTTTTGACCGCCTTTAATATATTTTAATAGAAATGTTTTATGAGGTGTCTAAATTGGAGAAAATTACAAAATCTATAGATTATGATTACTTAGGGTTAATAAAAGTTATTGATGAAGTTTGCAAAAAATACCCTTTATTACAACGGTTTTCTATAGGCAAAAGCTGTGCCGGCAGAGAAATAATTGCGCTTAAAACAAAAAATGCGTGCGAATATGTGCTTTTTGCGGCAGCTTTTCACGGCAGCGAGCATATAACAAGCAATGTTTTGGTGTATTTTATAGAGGAATTTGCCAATGCCTACATAAATAACGCTTTTCTTGCAGGCATAAAGTTAAAAAAGGCTTTAGGCGGCAGGGGTGTTATATTTGTACCGTGTGTAAACCCTGACGGATGCGAAATTTCGATTAACAATGCGCTTGGCTGCGGCAAAGAAGCAGGCAGAATATATAAACTGTCGAAAGGTGATTTTAAACATTGGAATGCAAACCTTCGCGGTGTTGACATCAATCACAATTTTGATGCAGGTTGGAAAGAGCTTAACGCGCTTGAACGCAAAATGGGAATACTAGGCCCTGCACCTACTCGGTTTGGAGGTTACGCCCCCGAAAGCGAGCCCGAAACCTTGGCGATTACATCGCTTTGTAAGGAATATAATATACACCATGCTATAGCGTTGCACGCGCAAGGTGAAGTTATTTATTGGAATTTTAACGGTTACGAAACCAAAACTTCAAAACAAATGGCAGAAATAATGGCAACCACAAGCGGTTATGCGCTTGATGTGCCTGTGAACATCGCCACAGGCGGCGGATTTAAAGATTGGTTTATGAAACAGTTTTCAAGACCCGCTTTTACCGTAGAGGTTGGCAAGGGTGAAAATCCGTTGCCGATAGTGCAAGCCGATAAAATCTATAACGATATACGAGAAATGCTTACAATTTGCACTATAATGTGAACTTTTTAAAATTATATCATAGTTTTGCTAATAAAACAATTGATTTATTTTTAAAGTTTTATTATAATACTTTTAGAATGACTTCAAAAAGTATTGTGAGGATAAAATTTATGAATTCAAATGTAAGACCAGAATCAATGGAAAGAATAACAACTTTAGAACTTGCGAATAAGTTTATTGATGAACAGATTGCAGACATTCGTGCGGTTGTCGGCGACAAAAAGGTGCTGTTGGCGCTATCCGGCGGTGTAGACAGTTCGGTTGT
>JBJFGD010000087.1:0-4460 GCA_051892355.1 Acutalibacteraceae bacterium
TTCAAATGCTTGTTGGCACTTAAAACCCGCAACGCAATTATTATATCACCGCACCCGCGTGCAAAGGGCAGCACAATTGCCGCTGCAAAATTAGTGCTTGAAGCAGCAGTAGCTGCAGGTGCACCCGAGGGCATTATCGACTGGATAGATGTTCCTTCACTGGATATGACTAACACCGTTATGAAAGAGGCAGACATAATTCTTGCAACAGGCGGCCCCGGAATGGTTAAGGCTGCATACTCAAGCGGAAAGCCTGCTTTGGGCGTTGGTGCAGGTAATACACCTGCAATTATAGACGATACCGCCGACATACTGCTTGCGGTTAACTCTATAATTCATTCTAAAACATTTGACAACGGTATGATTTGTGCTTCTGAGCAGTCGGTTATAGTGCTTGAAAGCATTTATGATGCTGCAAAAGAAGAGTTTGCAAATCGCGGTTGTTATTTCCTTAATCCTGAAGAAACCGAAAAGGTTCGCAAGACTATAATTATAAACGGCGCTCTTAACGCTAAAATAGTAGGCCAGCGTGCTGCTAAAATTGCAGAACTTTCGGGTGTAACCGTTCCTGCAGGTACAAAGATACTTATAGGTGAGGTTGAAAGTGTAGAGCTTTCTGAAGAGTTTGCTCATGAAAAACTTTCTCCTGTACTTGCTATGTATAAGGCAAAAGATTTTGAAGATGCACTTAACAAGGCAGAACAACTTATTGCTGACGGCGGTTACGGTCATACATCAAGCGTATACCTTAATGAAGTAACCGAAACCGAAAAACTGAACGAATTTGCTGCTCGCATGAAGACCTGCCGTGTACTTGTTAATACACCTTCTTCACACGGCGGTATCGGTGACCTTTACAACTTTAAGCTGGCACCGTCGCTTACACTCGGTTGCGGTTCTTGGGGCGGTAACAGTGTATCTGAAAATGTTGGTGTTAAACACCTTATCAATATTAAAACAGTAGCAGAAAGAAGGGAAAATATGCTTTGGTTCCGCGCACCCGAAAAGGTTTATATTAAAAAAGGTTGCTTGCCAGTAGCCCTTGATGAGCTGAAAAATGTTATGGGCAAAAAGCGTGCCTTTATTGTAACTGATACTTTCCTTTATGAAAACGGCTATACAAAGCCCATTACTGACAAGCTTGATGAAATGGGTATAGTACACACTACATTCTTCAATGTAGCCCCAGACCCAACACTCGGTTGCGCTAAAGAGGGGGCTACTCAAATGGCAGCATTCAAGCCCGATACAATCATTGCTTTGGGCGGCGGTTCTGCTATGGACGCAGCAAAAATTATGTGGGTAATGTATGAACATCCCGAAGCAGACTTTATGGATATGGCAATGCGCTTTATTGATATTCGTAAGCGTGTTTACACCTTCCCCAAAATGGGCGAAAAAGCATACTTTATCGCAATTCCTACTTCGGCAGGTACCGGTTCAGAGGTTACACCTTTTGCAGTTATCACTGATGAAGCAACAGGTGTTAAATATCCGCTTGCTGACTATCAATTACTGCCGAATATGGCAATCATTGATACCGATTTCCATATGTCAGCTCCAAAAGGACTTACAGCAGCATCAGGTATTGACGCTGTAACCCACGCTCTTGAAGCATATGCTTCTGTAATGGCAACCGATTATACAGACGGTCTTGCTCTTAAAGCACTTAAAACTATTTTTGATTATCTGCCCCGTGCTTACCAGAACGGTCAAACCGATATTGAGGCACGCGAAAAAATGGCTAATGCCGCTACTATGGCAGGTATGGCATTTGCAAACGCATTCCTTGGCGTATGCCACTCTATGGCTCATAAGCTTGGTGCTTTCCATCATCTGCCACACGGCGTTGCAAACGCACTTATGATTGAAGAAGTACTTCGCTTTAATGCAAGTGAAGCACCCGTAAAAATGGGAACCTTCTCACAATATGACCACCCGCACACACTTGCTCGCTATGCTGAAGTTGCAGACTATTTAGGCCTTGGCGGTAAGACAGATGAAGAAAAACTTGAAAATCTTATCAAGGCTATCAACGACCTTAAGGCTAAAGTCGGTATTAAAGATACAATCAAAGATTACAACATTGATGAAAAGGTATTCCTTGATAATCTTGACGAAATGGTTGAGCAGGCATTTGACGATCAGTGCACAGGCGCTAACCCCCGTTATCCGCTTATGAGCGAAATTAAGCAGATGTATTTAAATGCTTACTATGGTAAGCACTTTGTTGAAGTCGATATGCCCACAGCTGCAGATTTTGCAGATAAAGGTCAGGTTGACGAGGTCAAAGCAACATACCGTAAAGGTAAAAAAGCATAATTAGGGAGGTAAAGGAAAATGAAACTTGACAGAGTAATTGCAGTAAGAAACAACAAAACCATCTACCGCGACGGTGATAAGTGCGTAAAGGTGTTCAACGCTGAATATTCTAAAGCAGATGTTTTAAACGAAGCACTTAATCAGTCAAGAATTGAAGAAACAGGTCTTAATATACCTAAAATTCTTGAAGTAACTATGGTTGACGGTAAATGGGCAATCGTATCTGAATTTATTAAGGGCAAAACATTAGCGCAACTTATGGAAGAGAATGAAGACAAGCGCGATGAGTATCTTGAACTTTTAGTTGATTTACAGCTTGAAGTTAATTCTAAAACCTGTCCTCTTCTTAACAAGCTCAAAGATAAAATGAATCGCAAGATAGAACAGACAGAGCTTGACGCCACCACACGATATGATCTGCATACCCGTCTTGAGGGTATGCCCAAGCACAATAAGGTTTGTCACGGCGACTTCAACCCCTCTAATATCATTATTACAGAAGACGGCACACCATATATTATTGACTGGTCTCACGCTACACAGGGTAACGCTTCAGCAGATGCCGCAAGAACATATCTTATTTTTTGGCTTAACGGCGATATTGAGGGCGCAAAGAAGTATTTAGATCTTTTCTGCCGCAAGAGCAACACTGCAAAGCAGTATGTTCAAAAGTGGATGCCGATTGTAGCTGCTTCACAGTCAGTTAAGGGCAATGAAAAAGAAAGAGAATTCTTATTGTCTTGGGTAGATGTAGTTGACTACGAATAAAAAGGGGATAAAAGAATGAAAATTACAGTATGTATAGGCAGCTCATGCCATATTAAAGGTTCGCGTCAGGTAGTAGAACAGTTGCAGTATCTTATAAGTGAAAATAACCTTAGTGACAAAGTAGAACTCGGCGGCACATTTTGCATGGGTAAATGCCAACAGGGTGTTTGCGTAACTGTAGACGATGATTTTTATTCAGTTACACCCGATACAGTAGACGAGTTTTTCAAAGAGAATGTAATTGCAAAGGTATAAATTATGATGATTATTCAAGTTTGTGTGGGCAGTTCTTGCCATATTAAGGGTTCGCCTGAAATAGTAGAACTGTTTCAAAAAGCAATCGAAGAATATCATCTTGAAAATGAAATCACACTTGCCGGTAGTTTTTGTATCGGCAAGTGTAACCGTATTGGTGTTACTGTTCAAATTGATGATGATATTCATACGGGCATAACCAAAGAAAATTTCAAAGAATTTTTTAAAGAATATGTACTCGATAAAATCTGAACCGAAGGGAAGTAGCGGATTATATGCCTAATTGTTTGACACTCAAAAAATCAAACTGTAAAAACTGTTATAAATGTATACGCCATTGCCCTGTTAAAGCAATTCGGTTTTCGGGCAATCAGGCGCATATCATTGGCAATGAATGTATTTTATGCGGTCAGTGTTTTGTGGTGTGTCCGCAAAACGCTAAAGAAATAGTAGACGAAACCGAAAAAGTAAAGGTATTATTGCAAAGCAAAGACCCGGTTATAGTAAGTCTTGCTCCTTCTTTTATTGCAAATTATGAGGGTGTGGGCATAAACGCTATGCGCAATGCGCTTAAAAAGCTCGGCTTTTACGATGTCGAAGAAACTGCTATCGGTGCTACAATTGTTAAGACCGAATATGAAAGAATGATTGCCGAAGATGACAGAGATATTATAATTTCATCTTGCTGTCACTCAGTAAATCTTTTAATTCAAAAGCATTTTCCGCAGGCGCTGGGTTATCTTGCAGATATAATGTCGCCAATGCTTGCACACGGTGCTGATATTAAAAAGCGTTTCCCTAACGCTAAAACTGTATTTATAGGTCCGTGTGTTGCTAAAAAAGATGAGGCAGAGCATTATGAGGGCATTATAGATGCTGTTCTTACTTTTGAAGAACTTACTGAATGGCTGAATGCTGAAAATATAGAACTTGAAAAAGAAATTGATAGCGATATTCACTCTCGTGCGCGGTTTTTCCCCACTACGGGCGGAATATTAAAAACCATGAAAAATGATGCACCGGGCTATACATATATGGCAATTGACGGTGTTGAAAATTGCATGGCGGCTTTGCGTGATATTGAAAGCGGCAAAATACATAATTGTTTTATAGAA
>JBJFGD010000088.1:0-4398 GCA_051892355.1 Acutalibacteraceae bacterium
ATACGGAGGTAGCTATGAAAAAATGTGAATGTTGCAGTCAAAAAACTAAAGCTCGTTCTGAACAGGAGTATAAATCGCTTATAAACCGTCTTAATAGAATTGAAGGGCAGGTAAGAGGCATTAAAAGAATGGTAGAAACAGACATTTACTGCACAGATATACTTATACAGGTAAGCGCTATTAACGCAGCGCTTAACGCTTTTAATCGCGAGTTACTCGGCAATCATATTCGCACCTGTGTTGCAGATAATATAAGAAACGGCAATGATGAAGTAATAGATGAGCTTATTTTAACATTGCAAAAGTTAATGAAATAGTGAGGGGCAGTTATGCAAAAATTTAAGGTAACCGGTATGAGCTGTGCCGCTTGCAGCGCACATGTTGAACACGCGGTTTGCGCGGTTGACGGCGTAGAAAAATGTAGTGTCAATCTGCTTACAGGTGATATGTATGTAGAGGGCAGCTTTACGGCGCAATCGGTTATAGATGCAGTGATATCTGCGGGTTATGGCGCGCAAAGCAGCGATGCATCAAAACAAGATAAAAAATCCGCAACCATAGCCGATAATTCAAGCAAAACCGTTTTATACCGTCTTATTTCTTCTGCAATATTGCTTGTTGTGCTTATGTATTTTTCTATGGGGCACACTATGTGGAATTTTCCCGTACCAAAATATTTTGACGGCAATCATATGGCTATGGGTCTTTTACAGTTATTGCTTACAACAGCAGTTATGGTTATAAACCAAAAGTTTTTCATAAATGGTTTTAAGGGGTTAGTAAAACGCTCACCCAATATGGACACTTTGGTGGCGCTTGGTGCCGCAGCCGCATACGGATATAGCTGTTATAATCTGTTTTCTATGACAACGGCTGCAAATGATATGGCTATGCATTTATATCATAACCTATATTTTGAGTCTGCCGCTATGATTTTAACACTCATTACTGTTGGCAAGCTTTTAGAAGAACACGCAAAGGGCAAGACTACCAATGCGATAAAATCGTTGATAGAATTAACGCCTAAAATTGCCACACTTTTAAAAGACGGCAAAGAAATTACCGTAAATGCCGAAGATATTTTAAAAGATGATATTTTTATAGTTCGTGCAGGTGAAAGCTTTCCCGTAGACGGTGTTGTAATAGAGGGCTCAAGCGCCGTTGATGAATCATCGCTTACAGGCGAGAGTATTCCTGTTGATAAGTCGATTGGCAGTAAGGTGTCATCGGCTACAATAAATAAAACAGGCAAGCTTGTATGCCGTGCTACCGCAGTAGGTGAAGAAACTACAATTGCGCAAATAATTAAATTGGTAAGTGATGCCGCCGCAACAAAGGCACCTATAGCGCGTATCGCCGATAAGGTGTCGGCATTCTTTGTGCCAACAGTGCTTGCAATTGCTTTAATAACTTTAATAATATGGTTATTTATTGGTAAGCCGATAGGCTTTGCTTTAGCACGCGCAATATCGGTGCTTGTCATAAGCTGCCCCTGCGCGTTAGGTCTTGCAACACCCGTTGCAATAATGGTTGGCAGCGGAGTCGGTGCTAAACGCGGAATACTTTTTAAAACTGCCGCTTCGCTTGAACTTTGCGGTAAATGCAATATTGTAGTTCTTGATAAAACAGGCACCGTAACAAGTGGAAAGCCAACGGTTACCGATGTAATATCCATAGGCGAAACCGATAAAAATAAACTGTTACAAATAGCTTATACGCTTGAAAAATCAAGCGCTCATCCATTAGCGCAGGCAGTAAGCGAATATGCCGCTGAAAAGGGGACAAAAATTTTATCTGCAAATAATTTCAAAGAACTTGCAGGCTCTGGTGTAGAGGCTGTTATAGACGGAAAGTTGTGTTTTGCCGGCAGTTTAAATGCCGCAGGTGAACGGGTTGCCGTTTTAGAGGATATAAAAAATACAGCAGATGAAATCTCAAATCAAGGCAAAACACCGATGTGTTTTATTGAAGGCGACCGTCTAATAGGCATAATTGCGGTTGCAGATAGCCTAAAACAAGACAGTATATCTGCTGTAAAAAACCTTAAACATTTAGGTTGTAAAGTGGTTATGCTAACAGGGGACAACCAAAAAACCGCACGCGCTGTGGCAAGCAAAGTAGGTATAGATGAGGTTATATCTGATGTTAAACCTGATATTAAAGCAGAGGTAATAAACAACTTAAAAACCGACGGCAAGGTTATAATGGTGGGTGACGGAATTAATGATGCGCCTGCGCTTACCACAGCCGATATCGGTATGGCAATCGGAAGCGGTATGGATATAGCTGTTGAATCGGCCGATGTAGTTCTTATGAAAAGCCGACTTTCAGATGTTGCAGATGCCATAAAATTAAGCCGTAAAACGCTTCGCAATATAAAACAAAATCTATTTTGGGCGTTTATTTATAATATAATAGGCATACCGCTGGCGGCTGGTGTGTTTATCTCACTGCTTGGTTGGCAATTAAACCCAATGTTTGGTGCGGCGGCAATGAGTCTTTCAAGCTTTTGTGTAGTAACAAACGCGTTGCGGCTTAACTTTTTTAAAACCGAAAATAAAACAAGAAAGGAAAATAAAGTTATGAAAAAAACAATTAAAATTGAGGGTATGATGTGCCCTCACTGTGAAGCGCATGTAAAATCTGCATTGCAATCAATTTCGGGTGTAACCGAAATTGATGTCAGTCACAAATCGGGAACAGCGATTGTAATCTTTAAAGACGATATTACCGACGATATGTTTAAAAATGCTATTGAGTCACAGGGTTATAAGGTAACAGGTATCGAATAATCCGTAATATATAAATAAGCGTCTGTTTCAAAAATGAAAAAACAGGCGCTTTAATTTTGTTTTTCAAGTAATATTACTTGAAAAACATTTGATTATTTAATATAATGATATCGTATATAAAAAATGAAAGGCAGGCGGTTTTTTTTGGGTAAAATTATTTCGCGTATAGCCGACTATATCCGTGAAACTGACAAGCTATTTTTAATATTGTGTACATTTGCATCGCTTTACGGTTGTCTTGCGGTTTATTCTTCTACAAGATATTTAGATACTATGCGTCCTGTGCTTGTTCAAGCACTTTGTATGATTATAGGCATTGTTGCTGCAATTGTTATTTCAAATATTGATTTCGAAAGATTTACCAAGCACTGGTATGTGTTTGCTGTGCTTGGTGTTATACCTGTAATTCTTACATTTTTTATCGGTTGGGCACCAGAAGGTACCGATGATAAGGCTTGGCTTGATTTAGGAATTACTACCTTTCAGCCGTCAGAGCTTTTAAAAATATGTTTTATTATTACATTTGCCGCACATTTAAGTGCAGTTAAACCTAAAATTAATAAAATAAAAACATTGCTTCTTGTGTGTCTGCACGGTGCATTTCCTGTTTTACTTATACATTTTCAGGGTGATGACGGCACAGCACTTGTTTTTGCTGTTATGGTGCTTTGTATGATGTGCGCGGCAGGCGTTTCGCTGAAATATTTTATATTGGCTTTTACCGCTTTAATAGCGTGTTCGCCTGTCATATATTTTGTAATAATGAATGATGAGCAGCGTCAAAGACTTGTAAGTATGTTTGATATTGAGTCTGATATTATGGGTACTACATATCAACAATATCGCGGCAGAATGGCGCTTGCAAACGGCGGATTTTCAGGTCAGGGGCTATTTCGCGGAAGCCTTACTCAAGTAGGCGGTGTGCCTGAAGGTCAAAATGACTTTATATTTGTAAGTATCGGTGAAGAATTAGGCTTTTTAGGCTGTATGGCGGTGCTTATTATTTTAGCCGCTATTTGTCTGCGGGCTATAAATGTTGCCAGAAACTGCACAAAGCAAAGCGGAAAAATAATATGCGTAGGCTTTTTTAGTATGATTTTGGCGCAGATAGTAATAAATGTTGGTATGTGTATAGCACTTTTGCCGGTTATTGGTGTAACATTGCCGTTTTTTAGCGCGGGCGGTACCTCGCTGATTTGTATATATTTAGGTGTAGGGTTAGTTTTAAGTGTTTATATGCATCGCAATTCAAGAACAATCTATCTGCATGATTAGGGTAATATTATGAGAATTTATGAAAATCCGTTAAAAACAAGTGAAAATAGGCTGGCCGCACGCAGTTTCTATATTCCGTCGGGTGTGTCAGAGTATAATCTGCTTAACGGCACTTGGAATTTCAAATATTTTGCACGCGATATCGATGTACCCGAAGTTATTGAAAATTGGGATACGATACCTGTGCCGTCTTGCTGGCAGACCGAAGGCTTTGAAGCGCCTAATTACAGCAATATCGATTATCCATACCCTGTAGATCCGCCTTATGTGCCCGATGATAACCCCTGCGGGGTTTATATGCGCAATTTTAACATTGAAAAACTTTGGGGCA
>JBJFGD010000089.1:0-4356 GCA_051892355.1 Acutalibacteraceae bacterium
GCAATCACCGCAGGGTCGGTTTTGACAGGCTTTTCCTTGGGTTTATTGGGTATAAAATCGCCGTCGCCTTTGTGGCGAAGCACCGCCATAAATTGACCCTCACCTTTTGCTTTGTGAGGGTAAAACCGCCTTGCAAAATGTATGTTTTCGCATGCACAGCCGTCAAATTTTATGCCGTCGGAAGTAGCTTTTTGCACTTCGCTTTTTACGGGTATTATTTCAAATTCACTGTGTAATTTTAAAAATTTGTCAACCGTCATTTCGTTTTCTTCTAAAGAAAAGGTGCAGGTTGCATATATTATGTAACCGCCGCTTGCCAAGCATTTTGCTGCGTTTTCTAAAATTTCTGCTTGACGGCAAGCGCATTTATTTACATTTTCACTGCTCCACTCATCAATGGCTGCTTGTTCTTTACGGAACATTCCTTCGCCCGAGCAGGGCGCATCAACCATAATAACATCAAAGGTGTTTTTAAAAACTGCGGCAAGGCGCGCGCTGTCCATACAAGTGGTAACGCAGTTTTTAAGACCTAATCGTTCAATATTGCCCGTAAGAATTTTACATCTTGACGGTATAATTTCATTAGAAACAAGCATTCCGTTTTTACCCAGCTTGTTTTTTAGCTGGGTGCTTTTGCCGCCGGGGGCAGCGCACATATCTAAAATTTTTGAGTCGGGGTTTATATCTATACATTCAGCAGGTGCCATAGCGGCCGGCTCTTGCACATAAATCATACCCGCGTGGTGAAAAGGGTGATTGCCCACTTTTTCAAAATCTAAATAATATCCGTTTTGCACATAAGGTATTTTTTGGCTGCCGAATATATTTATTTTTTCAAAATCTTCAAGACTGATTTTATCGGTGTTAACACGAAAACCCTTTACGGGCGGCTCATTTACAGCGCGTTCATAATCGGCGTATTCACAACCGAGCAGCCGCTTCATTCGCTCTATATAATCAAGTGGTAACCGTTTCATTCTAAATTCATCTCACTGTAAAGCATACACATACTCATAGCGGTTATCGCCGCTGTTTCACACCGTAAAATACGGCTGCCGAGCGATATAACTTTGCCGCCCGCATCACACGCGGCATCAATCTCGCCGGGCTCAAAACCGCCCTCGGGCCCTATAAGAATGCCAACCGACATACCGCTTTTAATTTCAGATAGCGCTTGCTTTGTAGCGTTCATACCGTCAGCACATTCATAAGGCACTAAAAGCAAATCTAAATCTTTTGTAGCGGTTAGCATTTCTTTGTAAGATAAAATATTATGCACTTCGGGCACAAAGCTGCGTTTGCTCTGCTTTGCGGCAGCGGTGGCTATGGCTTGCCAGCGCTCTGCCTTGGATTTCTTTTTCTTTTCATCTATTTTTACAATACTGCGTTTCATAGCAACAGGTGTAACACTGCAAGCGCCTAATTCTACCGCTTTTTGTATGATGAGCTCTAATTTATCGCTTTTGGGCAGACCTTGAAAAAGATGTATCTTGATAGGCAGGTTTGTATTTTGGTGGTTCTGTTCTATAATTTCGGCTATTACGGTATCGCTTTGTATGCACTGCACGCGGCATAGGTCACTGTTGCCGTTACAGCTTACCAAAAATTCTTCACCTATATTCATACGCAAAACATTTTTAATATGATTAAAATCTGCGCCGCTTATAAAATAACGGTTGTCTTTTTTGTTGTTGCTGTCAACGAAAAAGTTATACATAAATTTATTTCCTTTATTTGTATATAAAATTTTTGTTTTCGGTTAATGCCTTTTTGTATTTTTGTATATAGTATTTTGCCATATTTAAATTTTGTTCTGAATAATTACCGCATTCAACGGGGCTGGCACCCGGAATTTCACCCTCAAAATTTATAACAAAATCACACATTTCGATTACCAAATCATAAACATCTTCACTCTTTAAGTCACCGAACATCACCAAATAACAACCCGTTCTGCAACCCATAGGTCCAAAATATACTACCCTTTCGCTTGCAGAAGAATTGCGCAAAAAGGTAGCGCCCAAATGCTCAATAGTGTGCAGTGCGGGCATATCTATTACAGGCTCGCGGTTGGGGGCGGTAATTCGCAAATCAAATGTTGTAACTGCGCAGTCGCCGCACTTATCGCGCCGTGATACATATAACCCCGACTCTAAAGTTAAATGATTTATTTTAAAACTTTCAATTTTATTCATAATATATTTCCTCCGAAAAAAATCGCAATATAATACCGATTATTGCTATAAATAAATTTTAAATATATTGAATTATATCATTTTTAAGTTAAAAAGTAAATAGTACCGTATCGGTGTGTTAAATTTGTACACGATTACAATATATTTTTACCGCAAATACTATTTTTTCGCATTGTATAAATATATTCATTTAACAAATTATCATCATGCGCAAAGCGGTGCCTTGTAAATGAATAATAAAAAAGAACAAGCGAGGTGAAATTCGCCTCGCTTGTCTTGCGGTTTAATCATTGAGTTCTGTTTGGACAAATGTAAATGTGCCGTCTTTATAACAAGCCCAAATATTACCTATCATATTTTCTATTTTTTCATATTCCAAAGGGAGCAAAAATTCTTCTTTGCAAGAATACAAGCCATACACGAACTTTCTGTCATATTTTTTCCCGTTGTGTGGGATATAGCTACGGGGTTGCTTTTCTGTCAGTTCGGTATATTGAGAAATTGCAACGGCAGCAACATCATTTTCATCAGGTTTACGAACGATAGCAAATCGCTGGGTAGATAACCAGGGATATACCAGTTCGCCGTTTCTATTGATATAATACTGTCTAAAATCGCTTTCACCGTATTTGCCATCACGTTCCCATACAAGAATGTGGTTGTCATCGGTTATGGAAACATCGCTAAATCTCGGTTCAAGCAAAACCTTTTGCTCTTTTGTATCGTAAAGACCGATTAATGACTCTTCTTCGTTATCACGAGAGAACTCCAAGTATCTGTCGTTATAATCATAATAAGAAATGTACGGAAATCTCGTATCAGGAATTTCGTTTCCTTGAAGGTCAATAAGATGGTAAAAACTGTCCGTGATTTTAGAAACTACGGCAACACCGTATTTATTAAACGGACGGGCTTCATCATACTGGAAACCAATAACGGTTTGACCGTTCCCATCTATATAACCACAATGATTTTCATAATATCGTTTGCCTTCGGGTGTCCTATACCAAGTTCTATTCAGGTTTACCGCAGCAAGACCGCAGGTAAACTCGTGAGTATAAGCATATTGCGGTTCAATTACGAATTCGCCTGCTCGGTTCTTAAACCCATAATTACCAAAAACATCGTCAATTTCCCATTCAGGTTCAACGGTCGTTTCGGATATTAACGGTTCGGGCAAACCTTCGTAATCCATCCAATATTGGTACCAACCATCCTCATCGTCTTCATTTCTCTTTTTGTGAAATGATTCTTCATCTAGCACCTCATTGCCATTTATATCAAAATAAGCATTATCAATACAAAAAATAATTCTTTCTTTATCTACAACATAACAAGATTTGCCTTTCCTTGAAAATAAAATTTTCATAAAATCACCTCATAACAATGAGTGTAACACAACAGCTGTACTATAAAACGGATTTTGCAAATATTATAACATATTTCATTTTAAAAGTAAATATCAGCAGTATAAATTCCTTTTTATCACAAATAATAACATCGCTATTTGATTTTTAAAAGGGGATTATATAATATGAAAGCAACAGGAATTGTGAGACGAATTGATGCTGGTGTTATAATAACACCAAAGCCTAAAAAACCGTATAAACATTAGGGTTTCGCTAATTTTTGTCCAACTCTATTTGCACAAAATCCAGTTAAAATAGGTTTTCCAATCAAAAAATTGAGGTATAACCTACATATTATGATGCCGGATGAGCTATGTGTTCATTCGGCTTTTCTATGTCCTGAAAATGACACATTCAAATAATTATAATACTTTTATTTGGGGAACGCTGAATTATTAAAAAGTACATATAATTGTCATTATAATTATAATTATAAATAATTTTATAATATATTGACAAATTATCATTAATATGCTACAATATAATGGCTAAGAAATTATATTTTTTAAGGGAGGTGCCTTTTTGCATTTATCTAAAGTTCTTAAGCAATTAATTCCTATTACACAGTTTAATAAAGGAAAGGCATCACAATTATTTTCTAGGGTAAAAGATGGAGAAACACTTGTTGTTATGAAAAATAACGTGGCGGTTGCAGTTGTCATATCACCTGAGGAATATTCCATAATAGAAAGATATAAACTTGATTGTGACAACGAGGTAAACAAATATGATTAATATTATTGATTTTAGCA
>JBJFGD010000090.1:0-17553 GCA_051892355.1 Acutalibacteraceae bacterium
GAATTAGACGGCAGTTATGCTATATGCAACGGTGAGTTATACGGTTTTGAAAAACAAAAACAAGAACTAATTAAAAAAGGTTACTCTTTTGCCAGCGACAGCGACTGTGAAATTTTGCTTCCTATGTACCGCGAATACGGCACAGATATGTTTGCTATGTTAGATGCTGAATTTGCCTGCATTATCTATGACGGAAAGTTAGGCGAATATATTGCGGCACGCGACCCTATAGGTATTCGTCCGCTGTATTACGGATATGACAGTAAAGGTATTATTTTGTTCGCAAGCGAAGCCAAAAACCTTGTCACTCTTTGCGACAAAATAATGCCCTTTCCCCCGGGTCATTATTATAAAGACGGAAAATTTATATGCTACTGCGATATATCAAAGGTAGACAAGGTTTGCCATGACGATTTAGAAACCGCCTGCACGCATATTCGTGAAAAATTGGTTGCAGGTGTAGAAAAACGCCTTGTCGCCGATGCAAAGGTAGGATTTTTGCTTTCAGGCGGTCTTGATTCATCACTTGTTTGCGCTATCGCCGCAAAGAAAAGCAAAACCCCAATTAAAACCTTTGCTATAGGTATGAGCGAAGATGCTATTGATTTAAAATACGCGAAGCAGGTTGCCGATTATATAGGCAGCGACCATAAAGAAATCTATATGACACCCGATGAAGTTATTTCAACTCTTGATAAGTTAATTCATCTGTTGGGTACATTTGATATTACAACCATTCGTGCAAGTATGGGTATGTACCTTATTTGTAAGGCAATACACGAACAAACCGATATTCGCGTGCTGCTGACAGGTGAAATTTCAGATGAAATATTCGGGTACAAATACACCGATTTTGCCCCATCTGCCGAAGCTTTTCAGCAAGAGGCGCAAAAACGCGTACACGAACTTCATATGTATGATGTGCTTCGTGCCGACCGTTGTATTTCGGTAAACTCTCTTGAAGCAAGAGTGCCTTTCGGCGATCTTGATTTTGTAAAATATGTAATGGCTCTTGACCCTGAAATGAAGCTAAACAAATACGGTAAAGGCAAATATTTATTACGCCATGCTTTTGAAGACCGCGATTATCTGCCCGATGAAATCTTATGGCGTGAAAAAGCCGCTTTCTCTGATGCTGTAGGACATTCTATGGTAGATTATCTTAAAGAATACGCCGAACAGCAGTATTCAGATTCAGAGTTTGAGACTGCTTGCCAAAAGTATACTCACGCAAGACCCTTCACTAAAGAATCACTGCTTTACAGAGAAATATTTGAAAAATATTACCCCGGTCAAGCCGAAATGATTGTAGACTTCTGGATGCCTAACAAAGCTTGGGAAGGCTGCAATGTAAACGACCCGTCAGCCCGTGTACTTTCTAACTATGGTGACAGCGGTAAATAGTTTTAAAGATTTATAAAAGCTTTATCTTTATAGTTGACAAATTGCCCCAAAAAGAGTATAATACTTTGAAGAAAGGCAAAGGCGTCTTTGAGTTTTTTCTTAAAGTGTCTTTGCCTCTTTTTGTAGACTTTAACAGCATACAAGTCTTTATTAAAATTTGGAGGTACATTATGGTTAAGAAAGAACAACTTTATGAAGGAAAAGCAAAAAAAGTCTTCATGACAGACGATCCTGAGCGCCTTATAGTTTCTTATAAGGATGACGCCACCGCATTAAACGGGCTTAAAAAGGGCACCATTGTAGGCAAAGGTGTTATCAACAACAAAATGAGCAATTTGCTTATGCAGCGACTTGAAAAAGCAGGTATTCCTACCCATTTTATTGAAGAATTAAACGACCGTGAAACACTTGTAAAAAAAGTATCTATTGTGCCTTTAGAGGTTATTATACGCAATATTGCCGCAGGCTCTTTTTCAAAGCGCTACGGTGTAGAAGAAGGCGTTGTATTTGACGAGCCCACAATTGAATTTTCATACAAAAATGATGAGCTTGGCGATCCGCTTATAAATGACTATCACGCATTAGCACTTAAACTTGCTACCAAAGAAGAAATTGAAACCATTAAAAAGTATGCTTTCGGCGTAAATGAGCAGTTAAAAGCTTTTTGGGCTGAATGCGGCATAACTATTGTTGATTTTAAATTAGAATTCGGCAAAGTAGCAGACGGAAGTATCGTGCTCGCTGATGAAATAAGCCCCGATACCTGCCGCCTGTGGGACAGCAAAACTCACGAAAAACTTGATAAAGACCGTTTCCGCCGTGATCTTGGCGGTGCCGAAGAAGCATATGCAGAAGCTATGAAACGGCTTACAGAGCATATTTAAAAGCGGTTAAAAATCAATGTTAATGAAAGGCTGATAATACCGTGGATAAAATTCTTGTTTTGGATTTCGGCGGTCAGTATAACCAACTTATCGCCCGCAGAGTTCGTGCAGAGCATGTATATGCCGAAATAAAACCATATAATAAAATTACACCTGATGAAATTGTAAAAAGCGGATATAAAGGTATCATTTTTACGGGTGGTCCGCATAGTGTATATGATTTAACTTCACCCCACTATGACCCCGCCATTCTTGATCTGAATATTCCGATTCTTGGCATTTGCTATGGCGACCAGTTAATGGCATATATGGCAAACGGTGAAATAACCGCCGCTGAAAACAGCAGCGAATACGGAAAGACTTCTGTATTCACCTCAAACAATATTTTGTTTGAAGGAATTCCTGATGAAAGCGTTTGCTGGATGAGTCATACCGATTATATAAAAACACCGCCCAAGGGCTTTAAAACTATAGCTCATACCGAAAAATGCCCCTGTGCTGCGATGTGTGATGAAAATCGTAAACTATACGGTGTGCAGTTTCACCCCGAAGTAACCCATACGGTTTACGGAAAACAAATGCTTCATAATTTTATTTTCGCAATCTGCAAATGTAAGGCAGATTGGAAAATGGAAAGCTTTATTGAAACTTCTATTGAAAAATATAAAAATGAACTCGCCGGCAAAAAGGTGCTTTTGGCACTTTCAGGCGGTGTGGATTCTTCGGTTGCCGCTGTTCTTATGCACAAAGCTATTGGCAATAACCTGACTTGTGTATTTGTTGATCACGGACTTTTAAGAAAAGATGAAGGCGATTTTGTAGAAAATACCTTTGGTAAACAATTTGGAATAAATCTTATAAGAGTAAATGCCGAAGACAGATTTTTAGGTAAACTTAAAGGTGTTACCGAGCCTGAACAAAAACGAAAAATAATAGGTGAAGAATTCATTCGTGTATTTGAAGATACTGCGAATGAACTTGGCAAAATGAATGTACTGGTTCAAGGAACCATTTACCCCGATGTTATTGAAAGCGGCAAAGGCGATTCAGCAGTTATTAAGAGCCACCACAATGTAGGCGGTCTACCCGATGTAATCGACTTTGATGAAATTGTAGAACCGCTTCGCGATTTATTTAAAGACGAAGTGCGAGAAACAGGAGCACAGCTTGGTATTCCGCATGAGCTTGTTTGGCGTCAGCCATTCCCCGGCCCGGGACTTGCAGTACGCGTTATCGGCGAAATCACTAAAGATAAGTTAGACTTATTAAGAGAAGCCGATGCCATATTCCGCGAAGAAATTGCAAATGCCGGTCTTGAGGGCATTACCAGCCAATATTTTGCAGTGCTTACAGATCTTCGCTCTGTAGGCGTTATGGGCGATGCCAGAACCTACGGATACACAATAGCGCTCAGGGCTGTCACAACCGATGACTTTATGACAGCGCAGTGGACAAGACTTCCGTTTGATGTGCTTGAAAAAGCAAGCAATCGAATTACCAACGAAGTTAAGGGTATCACAAGAGTGGTATATGATATAACATCTAAACCACCCGCCACAGTAGAGTGGGAATAATTTTCTTGCACCGGTAAACATGTAATTCTAAACTCGAAAGGGAGCAACATAAAATGACAAAGTATATATTTGTAACGGGAGGAGTTGTATCAGGTCTTGGCAAGGGCATTACCGCCGCATCTTTAGGCAGACTGTTAAAAGCGCGCGGTCTTAAGGTTGCCGCACAAAAGCTGGACCCGTATATCAATGTTGACCCCGGCACTATGAGTCCGTATCAACACGGTGAAGTATATGTTACCGAAGACGGTGCCGAAACCGACCTTGACCTCGGCCATTATGAGCGTTTTATTGACGAAGACCTAAATAAATATTCTAACCTTACCACCGGTAAGGTTTATTGGAATGTGCTTAACAAAGAACGCCGAGGCGAATATTTAGGCTCTACCGTACAGGTTATTCCTCACATTACTAACGAGATAAAAGAATTTGTTTACAGTGTTGGCAAGAAAACAGGTGCCGATGTCGTTATTACAGAAATAGGCGGCACCATAGGCGATATAGAATCACAGCCATTTATTGAGGCTGTACGACAGATATCTCTTGAAGTGGGCAGAGAAAACAGTCTGTTTATACATGTTACATTAGTTCCGTTTTTAAGCGGTTCTGATGAACATAAATCTAAACCCACACAACATTCGGTTAAAGAACTGCAAGGCATGGGCGTCAACCCAAATATTGTTGTGCTTCGTTGCGATAAACCGCTTGAGGAATCCATCTTCAAGAAAATATCTATGTTCTGCAATGTAAAGCCTGATTGTGTAATTGAAAATATCACGCTTCCCAATCTGTATGAAGCGCCGATTATGTTAGAAAAATCTAACTTTTCTTCGGTAGTTTGCCGTGAACTTGGTATAGATGCGCCTGAACCTGACCTTCAAGAATGGACAGCAATGGTAGAACGCATTAAGGCAAGGCCTCATTATGTAGATATAGGTCTTGTAGGCAAATATGTTGGATTGCATGATGCTTATCTTTCGGTTGCGGAAGCACTTCGCCATGCAGGATATTATCATAACACCCACATTCGCATTCATTGGATTGATTCTGAAGAAATAACGGCAGAAAATGTTGACCAAAAGCTTGCAGGTCTTGACGGTATTCTTGTGCCAGGCGGTTTTGGCAGCCGAGGTATCGAAGGTATGATACTTACGGCAAAATATGCCAGAGAAAAAGGTGTGCCATACTTTGGCATTTGCCTTGGTATGCAGATTGCCGTTATCGAATATGCAAGAAATGTTTTGGGTATCAAAGATGCAAATTCAGGTGAATTTGATGAACTTTGTAAGCACAAGGTTATCGACTTTATGCCGGGGCAGAGTGATGATATTGATAAGGGCGGTACACTTCGCCTTGGTGCATATCCATGCGTTGTTAAATCAGACACTACTATGCACCGTTGCTACGGTTCTAATACCATAAGCGAAAGGCACAGACACCGTTATGAATTTAATAACGACTACCGTGAAGCATTTGAAACAGCCGGTCTTACATTAAGCGGCTCCTCACCTGACGGAAAACTTATTGAAACAGTTGAGCTTACCGAAAGACCGTTCCATGTCGGTGTGCAGTATCATCCCGAATTTAAGAGCAGACCAAACAGACCTCATCCGCTGTTTAAGGGATTTATAGGCGCAGCATTTGAACGGGTATACGGTGATAAAGCATGAGTATTCACGAAGAATGTGGCGTATTTGGCGTAATAGCCCCCGAAGTTTGTGATGTAGCAAGCATTTCTTATTACGGATTATATGCTCTGCAGCACAGAGGTCAAGAAAGTTGCGGAATTGTAGTTAACGATGACGGTATTTTTGTATCACATAAAGATTTAGGACTGGTTAGCGAAGTCTTTTCAAGCGACACTCTTTCGCGTTTACCCAAAGGCCAAATAGCAGTCGCTCATGCAAGATACGGTACAACAGGCGTAACAAACCGAAACAACTGCCAACCCATTGAAGTCAATCATCAAAAAGGTAAAATGGCTCTTGCTCACAACGGTAACTTAAGCAATGCCGCCGAGCTGCGTAATGAATTAGAACTGTCAGGTGCTATCTTTCATACAACAAGCGACACCGAAACCATTGCATATATCATTACAAAAGAAAGACTTAAATCACCTTCTATTGAAGATGCTGTAAGTAAAGCTATGAATACACTTGACGGTGCTTATTCTTTGGTATTAATGTCACCGCAAAAACTTATATGCGCAAGAGACCCTTACGGATTCAGACCCTTATGCTACGGAAAAACACCGGACGGTATGTATGTAGTCGCATCTGAAAGCTGTGCAATAAAAGCTGTCGGTGCAGAGGTTATACGCGATGTAGAACCCGGTGAAATTCTTGTGTTCAGCAAAAACGGCATCGTTTCAAGGCGCGAACACTGCGGCAAAAAAGGCAAAAAGCTCTGTGTATTTGAATATATTTACTTTGCCCGCCCCGATTCTGTAATTGACGGCATTTCGGTTCATGCTTCAAGAATTCGTGCGGGAAAAATTTTGGCAAAAGCGCATCCTGTTAAGGCAGATGTTGTAATAGGCGCTCCTGATTCAGGCCTTGATGCGGCACTTGGCTTTAGCCAAGAATCAGGCATTCCTTACGGTATCGGGCTCATTAAAAACAAATACATCGGCAGAACATTTATCTCACCCGGAAACTCTGCAAGAATTGACGGTGTAAAAATTAAGCTTGCTGCTGTTGAAGAAAGTGTAAAAAATAAACGGGTAGTTTTGGTAGATGACTCTATAGTTCGAGGAAACACAGTAGGGCGTGTTGTAAAACTGCTTCGCGATGCAGGCGCTAAAGAAGTTCATGTTCGCATATCTTCTCCGCCGTTTTTACACCCATGCTATTACGGAACAGATATAGATTCAGAAGAACATTTGATTGCTTGCCAACACACGGTTTCTCAAATTACCGATATGATTGGCGCTGACTCACTCGGCTATCTTCCTGTTGAAAGCCTATCTTCTCTTGTTGGTAACTGTGAATTTTGCAGTGCTTGCTTTAACGGCGACTACCCGACAAAGATTCCTGCAGATACAAGAAAGGATCGTTTTGAACAGCGCTTATCTGATAAAAAGAAAGAGGTATAGGTACATATATGGTTATGGAATATAACAGAAAGATCATTTTAGAGGGCGGTCAAGAATATTACGGCTACGGTTTTGGAGCCGATGAATCCCGCGTGCTTGAAATAGTGTTTAACACCTCTATGGTCGGTTATCAAGAAATTCTGTCTGATCCTTCTTATACATATCAGGCAGTTGTTATGACCTATCCCTTAATCGGAAACTACGGTATGGCAACCGATGACTATGAGCGTGACACACCCACTATCGGCGCGTTGGTTGTGCGTGAATACAACGATGAACCTTCAAATTTCAGATGTGCTGATACCTTGTCTGAAATTATGAAAAAATTCGGTATACCGGGCATTTACGGCATTGACACAAGAAAATTAAACCGTTCTATTCGCGACTATGGTTCTCGCAAAGTTCTCATAACCGATATTTCAACCTCATTAGAAGATGGACTTAATATACTTAAATCAACTGAAATTCCTAAAGATGCAGTGTCTTGTGTAAGCTGTGACAGAATTATGATTTCTAACACAGAAAACCCAAAACACCATGTGGTAGCTATCGACTGCGGAATGAAAATGAATATTGTGCGGTCATTAAATAAACGCGGCTGTAAGGTAACCATTGTGCCGTGGAATACACCTGCCGAAGCTATTATGGCTTTAGACCCAGACGGTATTTTTATATCTAACGGTCCGGGAGACCCTACCGATGTACCGCAGACAATTGAGACTATAAAAAAACTAATAGGTAAATATCCTATTTTCGGTATTTGCCTTGGTCACCAAATAATATCACTGGCTTACGGTGCAAAAACCTATAAATTAAAATTCGGCCACCGTGGCGGTAATCATCCTGTACGCAATTTAGAAACAGGAAAAATAGAAATTACTTCTCAAAATCACTCATACGCGGTTGATGCAGACAGTCTGAAATCAACTGCGCTTACTGCTACACATATTAATCTGCTTGACAACACCATCGAAGGTGTAAGTAATAAAACAGACAAGGTATTCAGTGTGCAGTATCACCCTGAAAGCGCACCGGGTCCGCAAGACAGCGCTTATCTGTTTGACCGCTTTATAGAAATGATGCAGGAGGAACAAAACAATGCCTAAAAGATCAGATATAAAAAAAGTGCTTGTTATTGGTTCCGGCCCTATTGTAATCGGTCAGGCAGCAGAATTTGATTATGCCGGAACACAGGCATGCCTTGCTTTAAAAGAAGAAGGTTATGAGGTAGTGCTTTGCAACTCTAACCCTGCAACCATTATGACCGACACTTCTATTGCAGATAAAGTGTATATGGAGCCGCTTACATTAGAATATATTGCAAAAATTATTCGCTATGAGCGCCCGGATGCAATTTTGCCCGGCATCGGCGGTCAAACTGGCTTAAACCTTGCTATGAGCCTTGAAAAGAAAGGTATTCTTAAAGAATGCCGTGTTGAGCTTCTCGGTACTAAAAGCAGTTCTATTGAACGCGCTGAAGACCGTGAAATGTTTAAAGAACTCTGTGAAGAACTTGGCGAGCCTGTTTTACCTTCAGATATTGCAAATTCTATAGAAGAAGGCTTAGAGGTAGCACAAAATATAGGCTATCCTGTAGTATTACGCCCGGCATTTACCCTTGGCGGCACAGGCGGCGGCTTTGCAGACAATGAGGCAGAGCTTTTGCCGCTAATGAAAAACGCTCTTTCGCTTTCACCGACAAGTCAGGTGCTTATAGAAAAAAGCATTAAGGGCTATAAAGAAATTGAATACGAAGTTATTCGTGACAGCAATGATACTGCTATCACGATTTGTAATATGGAAAATCTCGATCCTGTGGGTATTCATACAGGCGACTCAATCGTGGTTTGTCCTTCTCAAACGCTTACCAATAAAGAATATCATATGCTACGCGACAGCGCGCTCAAAATTATTCGCGCGTTAGAAATTGAAGGCGGCTGTAATGTGCAGTTTGCTCTTGATCCTAACTCATTTCAATATTATCTGATTGAAGTAAACCCAAGAGTGTCGCGTTCATCGGCGCTTGCCTCAAAAGCAAGCGGTTATCCGATTGCTCGTGTGTCGGCAAAAATAGGTGTCGGTATGACACTCGATGAAATTCAGATTGCAAACACCCCTGCATCGTTTGAGCCTGCTCTTGACTATGTAGTAACAAAAATGCCGCGTTTTCCGTTTGATAAGTTTGCCGATGCAAATAACTCGCTTTCTACACAGATGAAAGCAACCGGTGAAGTTATGAGCATAGGCAGAACTGTAGAAGAAAGTCTGTTAAAAGCAATTCGCTCGCTTGAAATCGGGCTTTGCCATCTGCATCACCGCAAGTTTGACGAAATGGGTGAAGCCGAGCTTTTAGATTATATAAAAATAGGTACAGATGACCGAATTTATGCCATTGCACAGCTTTTGCGCCTTAACACAAGCGTAGATTCAATCGCCGCAGCAACATTAATTGATAAATTTTTCATCCGCAAACTTCGAAACATTGTTGAAGAAGAAAACGAAGTCAAGTCTAACTGCGGCAATATTAAAGCGCTGCGCGAAGCCAAAAAAATGGGATTTTCAGATAAGGTTATCGCACGCTTTTGGAATATGCCCGAAATTGATATTTTCAATCTTCGAAAAGAAAACGGCATTCTTCCTATATACAAAATGATTGATACCTGTGCTTCTGAATTTGAAAGCTATATTCCATATTTTTATTCCACTTATGAAGATGAAAATGAATCGGTAGTTTCTGATAAAAAGAAGGTTATTGTGCTGGGTTCAGGCCCCATTCGTATAGGTCAGGGTGTAGAATTCGATTATTCAAGTGTTCACGCGGTGCAAACCATTAAATCATTTGGATATGAAGCTATTATCATCAATAACAATCCCGAAACGGTATCTACCGACTACACCTGTTCAGATAAGTTGTATTTTGAGCCGCTTTGTGTAGAAGATGTTATGAACATCATTGAGCTCGAAAACCCCGAAGGCGTTATTGCAACCCTTGGCGGTCAGACTGCTATCAATTTAGCCGAGCCTTTAAAGGCTCGCGGTGTTAAAATTATCGGCACTGATTGCGATGCGATTGAACGCGCAGAAAACCGTGATGCTTTTGAAAAATTGCTGTCATCTCTCAACATTCCGCAGCCTAAAGGCAGAGCTGTAACCAGTATTTCAGAAGGTATAAAGGCTGCTGAAGAAATCGGTTACCCTGTGCTTGTTCGCCCAAGCTTTGTTCTTGGCGGCAGAGCCATGCAAATAGTTGCTAAAGAAAAAGCTTTGCGCAACTATTTGAAAACGGCAGTTGAAATTGACGAAGATAAACCCGTTTTGGTAGATAAGTATATCAAAGGCAAAGAGGTTGAAGTAGACGCTATTTGCGACGGTAAAAGCGTATTTGTGCCGGGCATTATGGAACTTGTAGAAAGAACAGGTGTGCACTCGGGTGACTCTATCAGTGTGTACCCTTCTTACAGTATTTCTGAAAAAGTGAAAAAAACAATACTTGATTACACCGAAAAGTTAGGTCTGGGCATAGGCATTATCGGTCTTTTCAATATTCAATTTATTGTAGACGATAATGATGAAGTTTATATTATAGAGGTTAACCCGCGTTCATCAAGAACTGTGCCGTTTCTTTCTAAAGCCACCGGATACAGCCTTGCAGATATTGCAACACTTTGTATTCTTGGTGTGTCTTTGCCTGAACAGGGAATTTTTAATGTATACCCAAAAGAAAAAGAACGCTATTATGTAAAGGCTCCTGCGTTTTCGTTTTCTAAACTACACGGTATGGACGCCTATTTATCACCCGAAATGAAATCAACAGGCGAAGCCATCGGCTATGATAAAAAACTGCACCGTGCCGCTTATAAAGCAATGGTAGCTTCAGGGCTGAAGCTTCGCAATTACGGAACGGTAGTAGTAAGTGTTGCCGATGAGGATAAAGAGGAAACATTACCTCTTGTACGCCGTTTTTACAATATGGGCTTTAATATTGAAGCTACCACGCTTACAGGCGAGTTTTTAAAAGCAAACGGAATTAGAACGCGTATTCGCCACAAACCAAGCGAAGGCAGTGATGAAGTTTTAAATTCTATCCGTGCGGGTTATGTCAGCTATGTTATAAACACCAGAGCCATTCTTTCGGGTAATCACTTCGGTGACGGCATAGCAATTCGTCAATGTGCGGCACAGAATAATATTACTATGCTAACATCTCTCGATACGGTAAGAATGCTTCTTGATGTGCTTGAAGAAGTTACTCTCGGCATTTCTACTATTGATGAGGATTAAGATAAAAATATAATATTTTCAAAACACACAGTCGGTTTTGTTAAATTTATTTGTAAAGGAGAAATAATAGTATGATTAATTTAAATATGCATTATGCAGACTTAAAAGAGTCATATCTTTTTGCGGGTATTGCTAAAAAGACCAAGGAATACCTTGAGCAAAACCCAGATAAGCACCTTTACCGTATGGGTATAGGCGATGTGTCGCTGCCGCTTTGCGATGCGGTTATCAATGCTTTACACCAAGCGGTTAACGATCAAGCCGAAAAAGAAAATTTTCACGGCTATATGCCCGAGTGCGGCGCACCGTTTTTGCGAAAAGCTATTTCTGAATATTATGCCGCAAGGGGCGTTACACTCGCTGCCGATGAAGTATTTGTGTCAAGCGGTGCCAGCGATGAACTTGGCGATATACTCGATTTGTTTGACAAAAGCAGCAGCGCGCTTGTTATAGAGCCTGCTTACCCCGCTTATGTAGATGCAAATATTATCGCAGGCAGAAAAATCGTGCATTTAGCTTCAAGTAAAGAAAACGGATTTTTACCCCAACCCAGCGAAGACACCAAAGCCGATTTACTCTACATTTGTTCTCCGAATAATCCGACAGGTGCAGTGTTTAACCGCGATCAGCTTAAAGCATGGGTAGATTTTGCAAATGCAAACGGTTCGGTAATTCTGTTTGATGCCGCTTATGAGGCATTTATTGAAGATGAAACTTTGCCGCATAGCATTTTTGAAATTAAAGGATCCGAAACCTGTGCTATTGAAATATGCTCGCTTTCTAAAACAGCAGGCTTTACAGGCACTCGACTTGGCTATACGGTTATTCCAAAAGCGCTTAACCGAAACGGTATGAACCTTAATGCTATGTGGGTTAGAAACCGTACTACCAAAACAAACGGCGTATCGTATATTATTCAAAAAGGCGGTGCTGCTGTCTTTACACCCGAGGGCCAAAAACAAATTCACGACAATATTTCAATATATAAAAATAATGCTAAAATACTCATGAAAGCTCTTGATGAACTTGGTATTTGGTATTGCGGCGGTAAGAATGCCCCGTATATATGGATGAAATGCCCCAACAATATGGGAAGCTGGGAATTTTTCGATTATCTTTTAAATGAAATTCAGGTAGTCGGCACACCGGGTGAAGGCTTTGGCGCTTGCGGAGAAGGATATTTCCGTTTTTCTACCTTCGGTAACCCCGAAGATACAAAAGAAGCCGCAAACCGCCTTCTTAATTTATTAAAAAATAAGTGATATATATATTAAAAATCCGTCTGCTAAAAATATTTAGCAGACGGATTTTTTATTTAACTTTACATTAAAATATCTTTAGCCTTTTTTTCGGCAAAGCGAGATATTGCCTCAAAATCCATAGCGTTAATATAATAACTTTCAATTTCATCGTGAACTGCCTTGGCATTTGCCAGTGTTTTTGAAGCCTCATACAGCAATTCGCGCGCAACGCGGCGGTTAAATAACATACGGCTGCGCAGAGAGTGCATTAAATCTACATCTGCAAAACGGCGCGCGTGCACACGGCGCAAACCGTCATCAAATTTTATATATTCATTCTCGGTAACAAACGCAAGTGACAATTCAGGTATAAGTATATGGTCAATAAGGCGTGACGGCAAAAACGGACTTTTAAGTGTAATTATCTCATATCCGCGAGAAAGCGCCGTTTTTCTTACCGCTTGCATAACAGCGCCTGCGGCGGCACCGTATTTATCATCAATGACAACTACATTTTTATAAAATCTGTTTACCGTATCAGCGTACGAAATAATGCCCACAGGCGAAATGCCGCCTATAAATCTTACCCATTCGCAAGGTTTACTGTTTTTCTTGTAAGGAAGTAGTTTTTGTGTGATTTTTTCACCGAATTTTTCTGCGCTTGCCAAATCAGTATAAGCTCTCGACAGTTTTAGATTGTCATATATAAGCTCGCCCGCTGCAGCAATATAACCCGAGGCGGTTTTATGAAGCTGTTTGTTTTTATTTGTGACTGCTATTATTTCTGCCGCATTTTTACGAAGTTTTTTACCGTTCCAAAACTGACCTAAATTGATTATTTCTTCACAGGCACCCGGGTAAACAGGTTCTACAACATGAGGCGCTGTACCGTCTATCATTGCGACCTTTTTATCCCTTATAATTATTCCGTCAAGAGAATCAGGATCTGAAGAGCATATACAAAGCTCGACATCGTGACCGCTCGCTGTAGCATACGAAGCAATATTTTTCATAAAAGATGATTTACCCGTACCGGGCCCGCCCTTAATTATAATACCGCGCCAACCGTCAGAATAATCGAAACATTCACCAAAATGCGAAACAAAGCCTTCACAAGAATTTGCACCTAAAAAATATTTCGGATACTCACTTTTCATATAAAAATGCCCCCGTTTTCGATGTTTTTTATTTTATACTATATTATTCGCATTTTAAATCTTTGACACAAACAGTATTTTGTGGTAGAATACTGTTGCGAGTCGGTTTCACGGTTGCGCATACTTTGTTATGTGAGGAAAGTCCGAGCCCCACAGGGCAGAATAGCAGCTAACGGCTGCCGAGGGTGACCTTAGGGATAGTGCAACAGAGATATACCGCCGATTTTATCGGTAAGGGTGGAAAGGCGAGGTAAGAGCTCACCTGCCGAATGGAGACATATCGGTACTGTAAACCCTATTCGGAGCAACGCTGAGGGTGGCTATACATTTGCCCGATGTGCCACGAAAAGCGGCTTGAGCATATAGGCGACTATATGTCGAGATAGATAACCGTGCAAGACAGAACTCGGCTTACAGACCGACTCGAAAAAAGACCGTTTTAAACGGTCTTTTTTAATTCTTATTTTTCATAACCTGACCAGTCGTTATCAACAACTTTTCGGTTCTCTTGCTTAGGCAACCCCTGCGCAATTTTAGGAAAATCATTGTCGCTGTCGGCAGTAGGCTGTATCTCATATGTGCCGTATTTATTAATCAGTTCATAAACCGTTTCGGGTTGTGAGGCTATATTATTTACCGGAATTTGTTGTGGTATTTTACTTTGCTTTTTATTTTTATTTTTCACTTCTATCACCACTAATATTTTTAACATAAAATTTATTACTATTGTTAACATAAAATTTATTACTATACCTTTGACATATATAAATATATATGCTATAATTTAGGGTACGAAATTATCCCTTGGAGGAATAGAAAATGCTGGATATTAAATTTATTTGTGAAAATCCGGATCTTGTAAAAGAAAACATTAAGCGTAAATTTAAAGAAAATAAGCTTGGACTTGTTGACGAGGTTATTTCGCTTTATAACGAAAAGAAAGATGTTAATCAACGCGCCAATGAATTGCGTGCAAACCGCAATAAAATAAGCAAGCAAATCGGTATGCTTATGGCGCAGGGCAAACGCGATGAAGCCGAAGAAATCAAAAAACTTGTAACCGAGCAGGCAGAGGAACTTAAAGCACTTGAAGAAAAAGAAGCAGAGCTTGAAGTTAGTGTTCGCGAAATTCAGATGAAAATACCTAACATTGTAGATGCAAGTGTGCCTGTAGGCCGCGACGACAGCGAAAATGTTGAGGTTAAACAATACGGTGAAAAAACCCAGGTGGATTTTGAAATTCCTTATCACACCGACATTATGGCATTGTTTAACGGTATTGATAAAGAAGCCGCAGGCCGCGTTGCAGGCGAAGGTTTTTACTACCTTATGGGCGATATTGCGCGGCTTCATTCAGCGGTTACCGCTTACGCGCGCGATTTTATGATTGACAAGGGCTTCACATACTGTATTCCGCCCTTTATGATTAGAAGTAATGTTGTATCGGGCGTTATGAGTTTTGAAGAGATGGACGCTATGATGTATAAAATAGAAGGTGAAGACCTTTACCTTATAGGCACATCAGAGCATTCTATGATAGGCAAGTTTATAGACACTATCACACCCGAAGAACAGCTTCCTTTAACCCTTACAAGTTATTCACCCTGTTTTAGAAAAGAAAAGGGCGCTCACGGTATTGAAGAACGCGGCATCTATCGCATACATCAATTTGAAAAACAAGAGATGATTGTTGTTTGCAAACCTGAAGAAAGCATGGAATGGTTTAACAAAATGTGGAGCTACTCGGTAGAATTGTTCCGCAGTATGGACATACCTGTGCGCACACTTGAATGCTGCACAGGCGACCTTGCCGACCTTAAAGTTAAATCTTATGATGTTGAAGCTTGGAGTCCGAAGCAGCAAAAGTATTTTGAAGTTTGCTCATGCTCTAATTTAGGCGACGCACAAGCTCGCAGACTTGGCATTCGCGTAAAGGGCGAAGACGGCAAAAAATATTTAGCGCACACCCTTAATAACACAGTTGTAGCACCACCCCGTATGCTGATAGCTTTTCTTGAAAATAATCTTCAATTTGACGGCGAATACTACAGTGTTAAAATTCCTGCCGCTTTACAGCCTTATATGGGCGGCAAAACCGAAATTAAAGCTATAAATAAATATAACGGATAAGGTGATTTTAATGAACGAATATACCCCTAAACATTCTGATTCTTCTGAAGTTGTCAACAAAAAACCAAACAAAAAAATAATATGGTATGTGGCTATCGCTGTATCTGCCGCTTTACTTCTTGCAGCAATAATTATGCTTTGCGTGCAGATATTCGGCGGCAAAGAGAACTTTGACAATTATAAAAACACATCTGAATCGTCAACAGTATTGCCTGCAAACCCTATAGATTTCGATGCTTTGCACGCTGAAAACATTGATGTGTGCGCATGGATTAAGGTTGACGGTACTATTATTGATTATCCCGTTTTGCAAAGTGCCGCCGATGCCGATGATAACTTCTATCTTGACCACGATATGAGCGGTGCCCAAAAGCGCGCAGGGTCAATTTATATTCAAAAACTCAACAGCAAAGAATTTAATGACCCCAACACCCTTATTTACGGTCATAATATGCTTAACGGCACAATGTTTGGTCAACTTAAAAAGTTTAGAAATAAAGACTTTTTCAATGAAAACCGTAACATTTATATTTATACCCCCGGCCATATTTTGAAATATGAAATAGTTTCGGCATTTGTTTATGATAACCGACATATTCTCAATTCATTTAACTTTAACATTGAAAATGAATGTCAGGCATTTTTTGATGAATGTATGAATCCTACTTCTCTTACAAAACAGGTGCTTGAAGGTGCAACGCTTGATACCAATGACAATATCATAACGCTAAGTACCTGCACTTCAAATGATAGCGAGCGTTACCTTGTAATAGGCAAACTTGTAAGTGATACTGTTACCGCACAGTAAATAAAGTGGGTGATTAAATTGTTAGAACGATTCCCTAATAACGCTCGTGTTTGCTTTATAGGCGACAGCCTTACCGCACAAAACGCAGTTCAGTGGATGACGGTTGATTGTTACAAACACACTTTTCCCGAAAGCAATATCGAAGTTTTTAACTGCGGTGTTGCGGGCGGTACTGCATATAATGCACTGCAATATCTTGAAGATGATGTATTTATACATAACCCAACCCATGCGGTAATCGGATTTGGTGTAAATGATTCGGCGCGTTGGGAATTAGCGCACCCTCGTTCATTTGAGCGCTATGACCGTATGGTAAATGCTTTTGAAAGATTTAAAAAAAGTATGCGCGAATTGTGTGATATTTTAATTTCACGCGGAATTAAAGTAACACTTTGCACTCCTCCGCCTTATGACGAATATCACGAAGGTACCGAGCCCGCTTTTGTAGGCGGATACGCGCTTCTTGTTGCCTTTGCTGATGCGGCACGCGAAATCGCAAAAGAAAAAAATCTGCCGCTTTGTGATTATTTTGAATTTTTTGCACGCGAAATGCAGATGGATAATCTTTACTGCGGAGACCATGTTCACCCCAATGATCACGGATATTATGTTATGGCAAAGTATTTTCTGTCGCAGCAAGGGTTAGAACTTGGTGAAGAAAAAAATACACCGCCCGATTACCTTAAAGAGTGGTGTGAAAAGGTTGCAGAAAGAGTTGAAATTTTTAGCGGCGAGCTTATGATAGTTAAGAATTATAACGCACCTACAGAAGAAAAATATGAGATTGTTCAAAACTTTTTGAAAAACAGTGAGGGGCAGTTTCCGCGCCTGATAGAAATTTCAAACAACTATTTGCGGCTTAAACCGCATCAGGCAGAAATTTTCAGCGAAATTGATGCCCTTTATGCAAAAAATGTTTTAGGTAAATAAAATTATAGCACAAGCCTCTGCTTTAATTTAAAAGCAGAGGCTTGTATTTTTAT
>JBJFGD010000091.1:0-4342 GCA_051892355.1 Acutalibacteraceae bacterium
CAGAAATTTTTGGTCTGTCGGTTAATGACCTTGTTGCTGAAAAACCGCGCCGCAGACTTATGACAACCCGAAACAAGATTATAATCACCCTTCTTTCTATGGGGGTTGCGTGGCTTGTTGCGACTATACTGTTTTTTCTTTTCGAGCTTATATTGCCCGATTTCGGCGCTTGGCTGTTTTATGTTTATGCAATACCCATAAGCGCAATTGTAGGGATTGTATTTTCTTGTATATGGTGGAAAAAGATACACCTGTTTGCCTCTATATCAACTCTTATATGGTCGCTGGCACTATGCGTTATGGTTACATTTTCTATTCCAAAAATATCGCTTATTTTTATAGTTGCAGCGGTTTTGCAAGTTTTTGTAATACTTTGGTTGCTTATGAAAAAGCAGTAAATACAGTAATAATATTTACATAATAAAAAGATGCTTTGTATAAAGTTATTTCACTTTAACAAGGCATCTTTTTTATCTGTTTTTTAATTTATTATTCCAAAATATAAATCTCTACATTTCTTCTGCCAAATGCAGTGCATGCTGCCTTACTTGACATAAACAAGTCAACATTGTTAGGTCTTGAATTTGTAAATGAGCCTGTATCGGCTGCTACGGCATAGCCGTAAATATACGAACCGTCGCTTGATTTAATATACATCTTTGTGCCGTAAGGTATTACATTTGGATTAACTGCAATATAGCCCGGCTGCGGCGCTACACCTGTAGCACACTTATTGCCTGTATAGGTATAAGCTGTAGCCTGAACGGTTATATGCTTTTTGTAATTCACGGGGTTACCGTTTGCATCAAGTTCAATAGCACTGTTTGGTACAAGCGTTGAAATAGATTTAACATTTTCGCTTGTAGTAACCGCAGTTACTTTCTTTTTAGTACCGATAGTTTCTGTGCCATCTACAGGATTACTTAAAGTAATTGTGCTGTCAATAACGGTTTCAACTGTAACGCCGTTTACAACTTTTTCAGTGTAGTTGACCTGTTGTTCGCCGTCAGTACCCTCTTTTACAGTTTTGGTACCCTCTTCCATTTTATTGGAATAAACTGTTTTAACCGTGCAAGGTATTGCTTCGGTGTAACTGCCCGAAACATAATCAATATTAGTGTAATCAATATAAGCGGTATCGCTTATAACTGTATCAAGCGCAGGCTCTACCATATCGTATTCATCAACAGTATACCCTGCCTGAGCAAGTAAATCAGCTACGGTAGACTCAATTGCATTGACCTCTACTGTTTCATCGCCTGTGGTGATGTATACAGGAAATGTATATGCTAAATTAATGTTTGTTGCGTTGCCCGTAGCATTAACACTTAAAACTCTATATTTGTCTGTGCCAAAGCCTGCAACCCTCATAGCGCTTTCAACGCTGTTTGAAAGTGAGTATATTTTGTTTGTGATTTCACCGTCTGTTACGGTAAAAATGTTTACTGAACGGAATAATAAAGTTGTTGCACAGATAGCGGCAATTAAAAGCATTGCCATCAGCGAAACCCGCTTTTGCAAAAGTTTTGCAAAATTTAAGTTGCCGCTTTTTTTCAATCTAAGCATCTAACGACTCCTTTTTTGTCAAATGTCTTAATCATTAATATGATGTGACAGAATGGTTGTTTAAACCAACGATGGTTAGTATACCCCTTTTTTTTAACTATGTCAAACATATCAAAGAGGTTGTTTTTGTACAATTTGACGAAAAAATTGCCGTTTTAAAATAGTTACAACTTTGTAACTATTTGATTTTTTAATTTTTTTGACATATAATGTCAAAATTATTGTTGAACCTTCCAAATTTAAATATAGGGCTTTGTAGCACCAACCAAAATTGTATATTTTGAGTATATAAAAATCGCCCCGCTCTTTTTAGAGCGAGGCAATTTAATAACACTATATATTATATATGTGTATTATTATTATTCATCGGTTTCTTCTGCCTTGTTGGCATCAGCTTTTTTGCCTGAAAGAATAATATTTACAAGTATACCTAAAATAAGCGCGGTAGCAATGGTTGTAATTGTAACCTTGCCAAAGGTAAGTGAAAGACCGCCTATACCTGCGATTAAAATTACCGATGCAACAAATAGGTTGCTATTTTCGTTAAGGTCAACAGGCTGCAACATTTTAAGACCGCTTACTGCGATAAAGCCGTAAAGTGACATACAAACGCCGCCCATTACGCAAGCAGGAATAGAGTCAAGAAACGCGATAATCGGTGAAATAAAGGATGCTACAATTGCCATAATAGCTGTGCAGATTATGGTTATTACCGAAGCATTACGGGTAATAGCAACGCAAGCAACCGATTCGCCGTATGTGGTGTTGGGGCAACCGCCAAAGAGCGCGCCCACTGCACTGCCTATACCGTCGCCCAAAAGTGTTCTGTGAAGACCGGGCTTGTCCAAAAGGTCGCGTTCAATAATTGAAGAAATGTTTTTGTGGTCGGCAACATGCTCTGCAAACACAACAAACGCTACCGGAATGTATGCTGCAGCGATTGTGCCTATATATGCACCATCAATTTCTTTAACGCCTTTAATTGCTGTGATAAAGGTAAATTCAGGCACAGATACAAATGTGCCAAAAGTTACACCGTCTGCCCAAAGTGCCTTGATAGGCTCAAAGTTGATTATCATTAAAGCGGCGTTGTCGGTCAAAATACCGATAACGGTGAATATAGCAGCTGCTGCATAACCTGCAACAATACCTATAATAAACGGTATAAGTTTTGCCATTTTTTTGCCGTATGTTGAGCAAACAGTAACAACTATAAGTGTAATAAGGCCGCAAATAAGAGCAACATAAACCGAGCCGCCCTCAACATCAGATTTCTGCAAATCACCCACTGCATTACCTGCGAGTGACAAACCGATTATTGCAACGGTAGGGCCTATAACGACAGGCGGCATAAGTTTGTTAAGCCAGTTAACACCTGCAACTTTAACAATAATTGCTATAACAACATAAACAAGACCTGCCAGCACAGCACCAATAATTAAGCCGGCAAAACCAGCCTGTGCTGAAACTGCGCCTGCAAAAGCTGCACCCATTGAACCCAAGAACGCAAATGACGAACCAAGAAAAACAGGACTTTTAGCTTTTGTAAACAGCACATAAATAAGTGTGCCTATACCTGCGCCAAAAAGCGCAGCTGCAACGCTCATACCGTTGCCTATAATCATAGGAACAGCGATAGTTGCTGCCAAAATTGCCAAAAGCTGTTGAAATGCAAAAATCAGCACTTGGCCAAATTTAGGCTTGTCTTCTACATTGTAGACCATTTTCATTTAAAAAATCCCCTCTCTGTTGTGCTTTGTTTATTTTTAAACACTATATATAATATCACATTGTGAATAATTTGTAAAGACACAAAAATACAGAATAAATTATAATATTACAAAAATTTGCAAAAAATCACCTATTATATTTCTATAACAAGTGATTTTAATTTATTTTAGAATTAAAAATATATTCCGTTATTATATTTGGTCGGCAAACCTTCTCGGTAGATGTGTGAATCATTAGAAAGGGTAAGCGCTTTTGGTGTTATATAACCGTCACACTCGGGAAACTCAATTACAGTCATACCCGTATGGGTAATATCAAAATGAGTGCAAAACATAGGGTAAGGTATATTAAGTACCGCGCTTAAAAACAATAGACCAAAACCTTGATGGGCAAAAAGCGCTATTCGTTTATTACCGCATTTACTTGATTCGTACATTCCTTTTTCTTGGTCATAAGCAAAGCCGATTTGCTCTAAAAACGCATAGGTTTCGCGCTTTATGCGTTCTATACCCGATTTAAAATTATAGTCTGCAAAGGCAGGATGCTCTGCCCAATTTTCACCCAGTGCCTTAACCTCTTTTGAATTAAAGATTTCGATAATATCCTGCATATAAAAGCACCAGGTGTCGATGCCCTCTTTGCTTTTAAAGAAAAAATCCTTTCCGGCATACGCTTCATGACACCAATCAAGAACAGTTGCTTCTTTTTTTAGAATTTCACAGGTGGGCTTTGAGGTAAGAATAGCACGATTTGAACTTGAAGTATAAATATCATCTATACCGTAAAGTGATAAGCGTTTTGCTATTGCCTCTGCTTGCCGTTCACCCAAAGGCGTCAGACTATCGGGACTGTAAATAGGGTCGCCGTGTCTTATATAAAAAAGCAACATTAATATTTCTCCTTTTTAATGCCGTATTTTAATATAGCACTTTCGTCTATTTTCTATATAATCGTGCCACACCGCTTTTACGGGCGGCTTCTGCTACAGCTGCCGCAACCGTAGGCGCTATGCGTTTATCAAATGCTTTAGGAAGAATATAGTCTG
>JBJFGD010000092.1:0-4339 GCA_051892355.1 Acutalibacteraceae bacterium
TATGGCTTGCTTATGCAATATGTTAACGGCTGGGAAGTTGTGATTGGTTAATTAAAACTTTTTCTCTAAATCAGTCTTTTACTTCGCAAAATCCAGCTCCCTTATCAGAAGTAGCCAGCATATCGAAAAAGCCTGTTTTGATAAACTGAAAAGCAATCGCTAAAATTCAGCGATTGCTTTTTGTATAATTATTTACTATTTTTTCCGCCGCGGCGAAGTTCAAATCTAACATCTGCATTTTGCGCTACATGCGGTGAATGGGTAACAATTATAACACATTTACCCTCATCTGCAAGGCGGCGAAAGATTTTCATTATTTCGTCCTGTGTTTCGGTATCAAGGTTGCCTGTAGGTTCATCGGCAAGAATTATCTGTGGGTTGTATGAAAGCGCCCGCGCGATTGCTACTCGCTGTTGCTGACCGCCCGAAAGTTTTAATACCCTGCGGTCAAATTCTTCGGGCTCTATTTCAACCTTTGCCAGCAGTTCGCGGGCGGCAGTTTCTTTGTGCTTGCCCTTAATACCCGCTATATTCATAGAAAGCACAACATTTTCAAGCGCTGTCATATTTTGCAAAAGGTTAAAGCTTTGAAATATTACTCCCACATATTTACTGCGGTATTCATATTTATCAATTTTTGAAATATCTTTACCGTCATATAAAATCTTACCGCTTGTAGGTTTTGCAAGACCTGAAAGCAACGAAAGCAGCGTGGTTTTACCGGCGCCCGATTTGCCGACTATGGCATAAATTTTTCCGCTGTTAAATTCAAGATTTACACCCTTTAAAACCTCGGCAGAGTTTTTTTCATATTTGTAACTTAAATTTTCAAGTTTTAATGTACTCATAAAATCTACCTCCAATCAGTCGCGGTTTGTCAGAATTTTAAGCGGTTCATAACGCATTATAAACAATACTGCGGCAAGACTTGAAATAAGCGTAAGAACTATACCCACACCGATAAGCTGTAAAATTACTACAAGGTCAGTCGAATATGAAACCTCTGAAATATAATTTGCAGCGGTGTTTTTTATGTTGCCCATAAATCCGCCGATACCGTCTTGATTTTCGGGTGCCGCCTCACCGGATGAACTGTCGGGTTTAGCAGGTGCCCCTGTCATACCTGTGCCGCCGGCAGCAGTTTCTCTGCCAAAGCCCTCGGTCATATTTTGCTGTGTTTGCTGATTAGAACTTATCTGTGCCGAAAGCAATGCATTTGTAACAGGCACTGAAGCCGCAGCGCCTATGCCCGTGCCGATAATAATAGCGGCAAGGGTTACAACAAATAATTCTGTTACAAACTGGGCTGCAACCTTATATTTTTTCATACCAATGGCTGTAAGCACACCGATTTCATACTTGCGCTCACGAATATTAAATACATTGATAACTACAAGAATTATCGCTCCTATAACAAATACAACAATTAAGAAATAGGTGGCGGTTTGACTTAAGTTTTCAAGCGGAACCAGACTGTTTTCAAACTCGGTTATATCGCTTGAAGAAATTGTGTAATTTTCTGAAAGCCCAAGCGCTGATGCCTCGTCGGCGAAAGCCTCGTAATCATCAATATTGGCAAAAACATAGGTATAACTTAAATTTCCGTGTACGGCGGTTGACGAGGTAAGACCTGTGTTATCATCGGTTACCTCTTCGGCATTCTCACTTGAAGTATCACATATAGTTTTTAATGCCTCATAACTTGTCATAATTTTATTAGAAGCATCGGTCGCAGTAGAAAATCCACCCATAAAACCATCGGCAGAGCTTTGTTCACCGCTATATATGCCAACTATAGTAAAGGTGAAAGTTTCATCGGTATTATTAGGATTGGTTAGCGTAATTTCACTTCCGACCGACAGATTATTATAGGTTGCAAGTTCTTCTGAAATTATACATTCGTTGTTAAGAGTGTTTTCTTCAAACACGGTACCGTCGGTAATAGAAAGATTGCCCGAAACAAAGTCTGTCATAGCGGCATCACTGCTATAGCCGACTACGGTAAAATCACCTTGTGTGCCCATCATTCCGTTAAAGCCGCGTCCGCCGCCCATATCGCCGTTAAAACTTTTGCCCTCGCCCTCGGGGGTTTGAGCATCCGACTCATCACTGCTGCTTGAAGTGTATGTGCCCATAGTATCAATCGGTTCTATATCGCCGCCCGCATTTAAAGTGGCGGATAGCGAATAATAACTTTCTTTAACGCTGTCGGCTGCGGCATAAGTTTCATATTCATCTAAAGAAAGTTCATTACCCGACTGCAACATTTGTTTCATAGAATTTCGGTCAAATGATTTTTCTTCGCCACTCTCTGACGACTCGCTCATAGCGTCCTGCATCATAGACTGACGGTCAAGCGAAATCTGTGCCGTAATATTCATAAGACTTAAGGTGTCTTCACGCGCTTTTGAAGCCGACTCTTTTATTGAAAGCGCCACACAGGCAGACACCGCAATTGCCAAAGCAATAACCCCTATAAGAATATTTCGTCCTTTAGAACGCCATATACTTCTTAAAGCATTTTTTATAATATACATACTGCACCTTCCTTAAAATTTATAAGGAAATTTTATCCACGCCGTATTGCATAACGGTGGTGAATTTGTTAAAAAATTATGAATTAAAATATATAACATAAAAAAACAAGACACTGCTTTAAAGCAGTATCTTGAATAAAAATTAAAATGATTTTACTGTAAATTAGGGAACTGTACGAAACCTCTGTTTTTTAAGCAGAGGCTTTTAGTTTGTTTATTTATTGCCGCATTTTACGCATTTTTGTAGTGCTTTACAATATGATTATAAAGTGTTTTAGCTGCGGGTGCCATAAGGTCTTTATTTAGTGCTGATATACCGATAATTCGGCATGCTTCGGGCTGCATACGGTAGCGCGTTACCTCATACGGAATATCATTCATAACAAGCTCGGGCATTATGCAAATGCCAAAGCCGTTTGCAACCATTGCTATTGTCGAAAGATCGTCCACCACATGATAACCTGTTTGAACTTCGAGATTATTTTGCTTAAGATAGTTTTGAATGTCGGCGTCGGTTGATTCGCGCTGAACAACAAAACGGTGGCGTGACATTTCTTCAATGCTCATTGTATCTGATGATGTGTCTTTTTTGAAGTCTTTCGGTACTATACATAACAACGGGTCGCGGTAAATAGGCTCTATTGGCAGGTCGCCCGCGCTTGAGGTTGACAGAAAGCCGAAATCGACTACGCCGTTTTTTATCCAATAATTAACATCGGCGTAAGTGCCTTGAAAAACCTCTATCCATATACCGGGGTATTCTTTTTCAAAAGACTTTATAATGCTCGGCATCCAGTTGGTGCAAACACTTGAAAAACAGCCAACCTTAACCTTGCCCTGCTTTAGCCCGTTAACATCAGACACCGCCTGCTTAAGACTTTCTTCGCTGTTAAGCACCGCGTTAACATAGGGCAACAGATGCTCGCCGTAGTTTGTAAGCGTAACCCCCGACTTATTTCGGTTAAACACCGAAAAGCCGAGTTCACTTTCCATAGAGCTTATGGCATGACTTATTGCAGACGGTGTAAGACCGAGCAAATCTGCCGCTTTATGAAAACTGCCTATATCGGCAACTGTTTTGAAAACCTGATAAACAAGTAATGTCATCAATACACCCACTTTAATAAAGTATTATTAAAATTTTATCTGCTGCATTTATAAATCAAATCGTTCCAGCGGCGGTCAACCTCATTTTGAAACTGTTCAATCAAATCTTCGTTACCCGGTTTGAAAAGATGCTTAAATCTGCCCTGCGGTTTTAAAAAGTCTTCAATAGGCAACTTTTTCTTGGGCTCGTATGAAAGAGTCCAACGGCCGTCTTCAACCTCAAAAAGCGGCCAATAACATGTTTCAACCGCAAGCTTGCATATTTTCATAATATCTGCGGTATCATAACGCCAACCGCGCGGACACGGTGTCATAACATTTAAAAATGCGGCACCTTCGGTATAAATTGCCTTTTCTGCCTTGCGGTGTAAATCTTTAAAATCGTTTGTAAAGGTGGTCTGTGCAACATAAGGCACATTGTGATCGGCTATAATGCTTGCAAGGTCTTTGCGGTTTTGCATTTTACCGTTAGATTTACTGCCAACAGGGGTTGTGGTTGTATCGGCAAACATAGGTGTTGCTGATGAACGCTGTATACCTGTATTCATATATGCGCCGTTATCATAGCATACATATACCATATCGTGGCCGCGTTCCATTGCACCTGAAAGTGACTGAAAACCGATATCGTAGGTGCCGCCGTCACCGCCGAATGTGATAAACTTGTAGTTATCTTCTTTGCCGAGCTTTCCTTT
>JBJFGD010000093.1:0-1771 GCA_051892355.1 Acutalibacteraceae bacterium
TCGATTGATTTTAACTTTGACTGTGCCATAGCGGCTTTTGTAGCCTTATAGCGAAAACGCTCCGCCGTAGCGGTAATGCGCGCAATTTCCTTTTGCTGCGCCTCATAATTCTTTTGGGCAAGGTCGCGGCTTTCGCGCTTTTTGACGGTGAACTGGGTATAGTTTCCAACATATTTGGTGGTTTTACCGTGTTCAATTTCGTATATCTCATTTACAGTATTGTCTAAAAACATACGGTCGTGCGATACAATAAGCACGGCTTTTTTATAGTTTTTTATATATTCTTCAAGCCAAGATACCGCTTCAATATCAAGATGATTGGTAGGCTCATCAAGCAGTAATAAATCGGGTTTTGAAAGCAACAGTTTTAAAAATGCGATTTTTGTGCGCTGACCGCCCGAAAATTCGTTTAACGGTCTATGCTTTTGCTCATCGGTAAACCCAAACTTTTTAATCGCCGCTTCATATTCTTTTTCAAAATAAAAGCCGCCTTCAAGCGTAAACCGGTCAAGCAATGCGGTGTAGCGTTTTATATTTTCTTCGGTTGGGTGTTCTTCCATATCGCGCTGAGCGTTATCAAGCGCCGATTTCATATCAAGAATATCTTTATAAGCACTGCGTATTTCCTGTATTAAAGTGATACTGTCATCACGAAATGTCATTTGATTAAGCGCGCCTATAACAGGATTACCGCTAACAGCAATAAAACCGCCGTCACTTTCGTGGTTTGCAAGCGTTATTTCGCCGCAAAGCAAACGCAGCAGTGTGGTTTTGCCGCAGCCGTTTCTGCCTACAAGGCCTATGCGGCTGTTAGTATTTATTACCATGTTTATTTCGTTTAAAATAGGCTCGCCCGAAAGGTCAACTTTTCCGTTATGAATTTCGATTTGCATAATATCACCGAAATGATTTTATCATTTTTTGATTTTGTTTGCAATAGCGTTGTTTTTATGTTAAAATTATGTGGTATATAGGGGTGTATGTTAAATGGTTGCGTTTATAAAATCTCATAAAAATTTTTTAATAATATTTTTAAGTGTTATACTGTCTATGGCAGTTGCGATAGCGTGCGCTTTTTTGATAACCAAAAGTGTAAAACAGATATCAAACGAAATGTCTGATTATTTGTATATGAGCGATGCAAGTACAATATCGGTCGCAAATGATGTTGCCGAAATCTTAGAAAACACAAATTCATCAAAAGATTCCGAACCGACACCGCCGCCTCCTACGGTTATAAACGCTTATTCCCCTTATGAAAAACAAACCCTTGCAGCGGGCTCAAGCTTTACAGCAATAATATCGGCGCGACCCGACAGTACAGCCGTTACCGCTTCATTTAACGGACAAACCATAAATCTTGAAATGCAGCCGTATGCAGCAAACGCCGATGGCTCGGCACCTGAATTTGTAAATTTTGCAGGCACATTTACTCTGCCTACCGGCAATGACAGCGACTTGAATCTCGGCAAAGTAACCTTTTTTGCTAAATGGAACGGCTATTCACAAAAATACAGTTCTCCAAATATAATTTGTCTGCGCGATACGGCACTTGACCGAATAATGGTGGTTGAAGTAGTGGCAGACACCGCCGAAACCTTTAACGGAGACACTACAAATGACCACTCTGACCCACGATACAGTTATCTGCCCAAAGGAACGGTGGATTATAAAGTAGGAAGTGTGATTTACGATTCGTCAAGCGGTAATTCATATTATAAATTGCGTTGCGGCCGACGCGTTTATATTGATAAAAAGAATCCGCCTGACA
>JBJFGD010000093.1:1871-4332 GCA_051892355.1 Acutalibacteraceae bacterium
TAAATATACCCGCTGACAATCCTTTGTTTTCTTCGGCACAGATAATTCAAGCTGATGGCGGATGTATACTGCGATTAAATCTAAAAAGAACAGGCGGTTTTTACGGTTGGGATTGCTATTATAATGAAAGCGGTCAGCTTATATTCAAGTTTTTGAATCCCAAAACGATACAGCTTTCAGATAATGAATACGCTGCAAATCTTTCGGGGGTTACAATTTTAATTGATGTAGGTCACGGCGGCAGAGATAAGGGCGCTTCGGGAATTTTGGGTGATACAATGCCCGAAGCCGAACGCAATCTTAATTTGGCTTATAAATTAAAATCAGAGCTTGAAAAAATTGGTGCTTCTGTAGTAATGACACGCTATGATGATACCGCTGTTACAGCAGACGGTCGCTGTGCGGCATTGCGTAAGACGGCTCCTGACCTTTGTATTTCTATTCATCACGACTCGGCAGAAAGACAAAGCGCCAACGGTTGCGGAATTTTTTGCTTTAATGCTTTTTCTGATGCGGCAACCAAATATGTTTACAGTCACACCGCAAATTCGGGTATTTATGCAAATACATATAAAACATGGCATTATTTTTATCTTGCAAAAACTCCGACCTGCCCTGTGGTGCTTATCGAAAACGGTTTTATTTCAAGTCCGCAGGATTTTGTAGGTATATGTGATGACAACACAAATACTCTAAAAGCAAAAGAAATAGTTGCGGGTGTTGCAGATTATTTTAAATCTATACAATAAAACTATTGCAAAAGTTTTTTAATTGCTCTATAATGACTATAATTACGAAAAAAATGGTGATAAAATGGCTAAACAAGAAAAATTAGTTAAATCAATTACCTCTATGGATGAGGATTTCGCAAAATGGTATACCGATGTTTGCATTAAGGCTGAACTTATCGATTATGCTTCGGTTAAGGGATGTATGATAATCCGCCCATATGGTTATGCTATTTGGGAGAACATTCAGCGCATAATGGACGGTATGTTTAAAGAACTCGGTCACGAGAATGTTTATATGCCGTTATTTATACCCGAAAGTCTTTTGCAAAAAGAAAAAGACCATGTAGAAGGCTTTGCGCCCGAAGTTGCATGGGTAACACACGGCGGTGAAGAAGAGTTAGAAGAGCGACTTTGTGTTCGCCCCACCTCTGAAACACTTTTCTGCGACCACTTTAAAAATATTGTTCATTCTTACCGTGATTTGCCCAAGCTTTACAATCAGTGGTGCAGTGTTGTACGTTGGGAAAAAACTACCCGTCCTTTCCTGCGGTCGCGCGAATTTTTGTGGCAAGAAGGTCATACTCTGCACGCTACTGCCGAAGAGGCTAAAGCCGAGACCGAACAAATGCTTAATGTTTACGCTCGTTTTGCAGAAGAAGCGCTTGCTATGCCGGTTGTTAAGGGTCAAAAGACCGACAAAGAGCGTTTTGCAGGTGCCGAGGCTACCTACACAATCGAGGCGCTTATGCATGACGGAAAGGCTTTGCAAAGCGGCACTTCGCACTATTTCGGTGACGGTTTTTCGCGTGCGTTTGAAGTGCAGTATACTGATAAAGACAATAAGCAGGTTTACCCATATCAAACATCATGGGGCACTACAACCCGTCTTATAGGTGCCATTATTATGACTCACGGCGATGATAACGGTCTTGTTTTGCCCCCTGCTATTGCACCTATTCAGGCAGTAATTATACCTATTGCTTCACACAAAGAGGGCGTAACAGAAAAAGCACAGGAAATTTGCGACAGTCTAAAAACGGTTTGCCGCGTTAAACTTGACAACACCGACCAAACCCCCGGTTGGAAATTTGCCGAATATGAAATGAAGGGTGTTCCGTTAAGAATTGAAATCGGACCTCGAGATATTGAAAACAACCAGTGCGTTGTAGTTCGCCGCGATAACCGTGAAAAGATTACAGTATCGCTTGACGAACTTGCAACCCGTATACCCGAATTGCTTGCCGATTTCCACAAGGGTCTTTATGAAAAGGCTTTAGAGCGCCGCGAAAAAATGACCTATGATGCAAAAACACTTGATGAAATCAAAGAAATTGCAGATACTAAACCTGGATTTATTCGCGCTATGTGGTGCGGTGACCGTGAATGTGAGGACAAACTCAAAGAGGTAGCAGGCATTACCTCGCGCTGCATACCTTTTGAACAAAAACATATATCCGACACTTGCGTTTGCTGCGGTAAAAAGGCAGAAAAAATGCTCTACTGGGGCAAGGCGTATTGATTTATATTATGCAATACCGATATGACAAAGATTGAAACGATAGATTAATTTTTAATAATAAACAGCCTCTGCTTTATTAAAAGCAGAGGCTGTATTTTAGTGTTGAATAAATAATTTTGATTTAGTCACAGCACTCGTCTGTTTTAGGTGCTTTTTTAGGCTTTGGCGCAGATTTTGTGTTATCACCAAGACCTGTGGTTTCGCTGAATAT
>JBJFGD010000094.1:0-4311 GCA_051892355.1 Acutalibacteraceae bacterium
AATATTACCGTTATAATCCATAATAGTCATTGCAGACTGAACATTAGATTTATCTGCAGAAGATTTTTGTGAAAAATATGTGCTTTGCTTTAAATATACGCTTTCCATTATATCTTGTATATCGGTATCGATAGTGGCATAAATTTTGTAACCGCCGTTATAAAGCATAGCCGATGCTGTATCAGTGCTACAATTATATTTAACACTTAAATCTTCTATAATATCGCTTATAAGTGCATCAACAAAATAATTGTTAATTGGAATTTCAAAATCATGCTGTTGAGATTTATCAATAACAATATCTTCACTTAAAGCATTGACATATTCCTCTTCAGTAATTTTATCAAGCTCATACATTTTATAAAGCACATCTTTGCGGCGTTCTTTATTACCCTCTGGCTTGGTATCGGGATTGTATGCAGTTGGATTTTTAGTGATAGCCGCAAGTGCAGCACATTCGGTCAAAGTGAGTTCGTTTACATTTTTATTAAAATAATAGTTAGATGCTACCTGCACACCGCAAATACCGTTACCCAGTGAAATAGTATTTAAGTATGCTTCTAATATAGTAGTTTTATCAATCATTTTTTCGATAAGTAAAGCGCGCGCGATTTCTCGCAATTTACGCATAGCACTTTTATCATTATCTGATGTTATATTTTTAATTAACTGCTGTGTGATGGTAGATCCGCCTTGATTAGATGAATATATATCAACAAATGGCAGATAATTTATAAATGCGCCTGCTGTGCGTTTCCAGTCAACGCCGCCATGCCCGAAAAAGCGTTGGTCTTCAATAGAAACAAAAGCATCTATAAGTTGCTGCGGAATTTCTTCAATTTCAACCCATATGCGGTTTTCTGTACCGTGAATACGCTGATACTCTTCCCAATTTCCCTCTTTATTCTGAATATATATAATCGAGGTCATATTCATTTCGTAATTCTTTATATTGTTTACTATTTCGTTGCAACCCAAAAAATCATAGTCGGATTTTTTACTGAACGGTACTGCAAGAACCATACCAAAAGAGGAAAAAATTATAATAACAGTCATCAAAATGCACATATATTTAAATGCTTTTTCCATATTATTCCTCCTAGACATATTTATAATAATTATACCACTTTTTTTAAAATTAGCAACTAATAATAAAATTTTTCTAAATTATTCACAGTTTGGAAAAAAATACTACTTATAATATTGTGTATCAGTTTATAATGAAAGGAAAATTTATTGTGCTTAAACTTGTAAATATAACCAAAGATTACAACATGGGCGATACCTCTGTGGAAGCGCTAAAAGGCATTAATATTGAATTCCGCTCTAATGAATTTGTTTCAATATTAGGTCCATCAGGTTGCGGTAAAACTACTTTACTTAATATTATAGGCGGGCTTGACCGATACACAAGCGGCGATCTTGTAATTTCGGGACGCTCTACAAAGGAGTATACTGATTCTGACTGGGATACATACAGAAATCATTCGATAGGTTTTGTATTTCAAAGTTACAATCTTATTCCGCATCAAACTGTTTTAGAAAATGTTGAACTTGCCCTAACCCTTTCAGGTGTTTCAAAAGAAGAACGCAGAACACGGGCTAAAAAAGCACTTGAAGATGTAGGACTGGGTGATCAGTTCTCTAAAAAGCCGGGTGAAATGTCAGGCGGTCAGATGCAACGCGTAGCAATAGCGCGTGCGCTTGTAAATAATCCCGATATTATTTTGGCAGATGAACCAACAGGTGCACTTGATACAGAAACAAGTGTTCAGGTTATGGAAATTCTTAAAAAGATTTCACATGACCGACTTATAATTATGGTAACTCATAATCCGGAACTTGCAGAAAAATATTCCTCTCGTATTATAAATATTCTTGACGGTAAAATCACCCATGATTCTATGCCGCTTACCGATGATGAGTTAAAAGACGAAGCGGCACTTGATAAAAAAAGATGCGAAGCCGATAAAGTTACAAAAAGGCCTTCAATGTCATTTGGCACTTCATTTATGTTGTCGCTTAAAAATCTTATTACTAAAAAAGGCCGTACAATACTCACCTCATTTGCGGGATCTATAGGTATAATAGGTATTGCACTTATTCTTGCTATATCTAACGGTATGACAGCATATATTGATGCTGTTCAAGAAAACACGCTTTCTGTTTATCCGCTGACACTTGAAACTTCAACTGTAGATATGTCCACTTTAATGGAAGCGTTTATGAATATAACTGCCGATGAAACTTCACACGATATGGATGCTGTTTATGAAAAATCAGCACTTTATGATATGATTAACGCAATGAACAGCGTTGAAGAAAGCAAAAACGATTTAAAGACATTTAAAGAATATCTTGAAAAAGAAATTTCAAACCAAGATACAGAACTTTCAAATGCAGTAAGCGGTGTACAATATTCTTATGATTTAGATATGCAGATATATACCGAAAATGTTGACGGCGAAATACTTCATTCTGATTTTGAAAAAATAATTACCGATCTTATGCTTCAGTATATCGGTATAGATATGTCATCAATGTCAACACTTAGCGGATTATCTTCTGTTTCTTCAATATCTTCTATGAGTATGAAGTTGTGGCAAGAGATGCTACCCGGTAATAACGGTGCACCAATAAACGATTTATTATTAGAACAATATGATGTTGTGTATGGCGCATGGCCTAACAGTTATGATGAAATTGTGCTGGTCCTTGATGAAAACAACGAATTAGATGATATTGCACTTTATGCTTTGGGCCTTATTTCTGCAGAAGATATAGATAAACTTGCAAATGCCGCTATAAACGGTACAAAGCTTGATAAAAAAGAAAGTGCCAAATGGTCTTATGAAGAAATTTGCAATACCGAATATAAGGCTATTTTAAATGCAGATTGTTACCGTTATGATGAAGCAACAGGATTGTATATAGACTTGCGTAATAACGAAACAGGACTCCGTTATCTTTATGATAATGCAATGTCACTTAAAGTAACAGGTATTATTCGCCCTAAAGCTGATGTTACCACCACTATGCTTTCAGGCAGTATCGCCTACACCAGTGACCTCACTAAACATTTAGTAGAACTCGCAGACGACAGCGATGTTATTGAGGCTCAGCTTTCATCTCCTAATACCGATGTTCTGACTGGTCTTCCATTTAATGAAACAACAGGTTCTATGACCGATTCGGAAAAAGAAACTGCTTTTCGTGAATATATTAAAACACTTGATACAAACGGTAAAGCAGATGCTTATATAAAAATAAAAAGCATACCCGACGATGCATTTGTTCAACAACAAACTAATAATACACTTGGTTCTATGACCCGTGCCGATATGGAAGCTATGCTGTCACAAGGTATTGGCAGTGAAGTAAGTGTTTCTAATGAAGAAATAAGCGAATATCTTGCTTCTATGTCAGATGAAGAGTTTAACGAAATGTTTACTAAAATGTTACGCGAGCAGATTAAAGCACAATATGCAGAAAAAGTTACTGCACAAATGGCAAGTATGACTACAGAACAATTAGCTTATGCATTTGATATGGAATCTGCAGCTTACACTACCGAGCAATGCGCAAATTACTATGATGAAATTATGGTATTTTCTGAAAAAACCTATGAGGAAAACCTGCTTGCTATGGGTTATGTTGATTTAGAATCCCCCGCAACTATTAACATTTACGCCTCTACCTTTGAAAACAAAGATATTATCACAGATGCAATAGAAAACTATAATGCCGATGTTGAAGAATTAAAACAAATAAAATATACCGATTATCTTGGTATAATGATGTCTTCAATAACAACAATTATAAATGCAATTACCTATGTTTTAATTGCTTTTGTTGCAATTTCACTTATAGTTTCTTCAATAATGATTGCTGTTATTACATTGATTTCTGTTCAAGAAAGAACAAAAGAAATAGGTATTTTGCGCTCAATAGGCGCATCAAAACGCGATGTTTCGGGTATGTTTAATGCCGAAACGGTAATTGTAGGTCTTGCATCAGGTTTGTTGGGTGTTGTAATTACCTACCTGTTATGCATACCTATTAACTTAATTCTTCATGCCGTTACGGGAATAAATACGCTTAATGCAATTTTGCCTATCGGTGCGGCTGTTATACTGGTTATAATAAGTGTATGCCTTACACTGATTTCAGGTATTATACCCTCAAAAAGTGCCGCAAAAAAGGACCCTGTAACCGCACTTAGAAGCGAATAATTAACAAATATTTATAACTATGCGCATTTAGTCACTGCTTAAAAACTTTGAGCAGTGACTTTTATTTATAGCAAAATTT
>JBJFGD010000095.1:0-17230 GCA_051892355.1 Acutalibacteraceae bacterium
ATTTTTTATTCGTAGGCTCTACTTGGCTACCCCAACATTTATTATAGAGCCTAAATTTTACTAAATACAGAATAAAATTTTTGTGAAAAGTTCGTCGCTTTTTCTTACAAAAAATATTGATTTTTTTGTTAAAATATGCGATTATTAAATATATATAACTATAATAGAATCCATATGTCTAAAACCAAAAGGAGTATTGCAAATGAACGGTGAAAAACAAACACCAACAATCGGGCACCGAATATTGACCGCTATAGGAATTGTCTTGTGCGTAATTCTGATTCCAATGCTAATCATCAACTGCACCCTGCTTATAAAGAGTTGGACAAGTAAAGATGAAGTACCCTCGCTTTTAGGCTATGCGCCTATGATTGTACTTACCGACTCAATGGCTGGCGAAAAAGGCGACAGTTTTAACGGCGGCGATTTGATTTTTGTTAAAACGGTAAAAGCCGACGATGTAAACGAGGGCGATGTTATTTCGTTTTTCGATCCTGCGGGCAACGGCACTTCGATTACCTCTCACCGCGTTATCGAGGTTATAAACGAAGACGGTAAAATCTTTTTTAAAACAAAGGGCGACAGCAACAATACCGAAGACAAACAGTCTGTACCTGCCGAAAATTTAGTAGGCATATACACAGGCTTCAAAATTGCAGGCGCCGGTAGGGTTGCAATGTTTATGCAAACCCCTTGGGGACTTATAATTTGCGTTGTTGTTCCAATACTTTTGCTTATCGGTTGGGACACCGTTCGCCGCTCAATATACAACAAAAAACGCCAAGACGATAAAGAGGCTCTGCTTGCCGAGCTTGCAGAACTTCGCCGGTTTAAATCCGACAGCGAAACAACAGTCGATGCCGATATTTCGGAAAAAGAAACCGCAGATACCGTGTCAGAAGACTAAGTTGTTAAATTTATTGTGATAGTTCTGCCCGTGGACACACATGGGTTGGCTATATATATTTATGTTGCCCGTTTTCGGGCGGAACTTAATATTTTGAAAGGAATAGATGATTATGAAGAAAAACAAAATTATGCGTATTGCGGCTGTTTTACTCGTAGCAGTTATTCTTACTACCTGTGCAATCAGCGGCACATTCGCAAAGTATGTAACAAGCACACCCGGCTCTGATTCTGCACGCGTTGCAAAATTCGGTGTTACCGTAACCGGAACTGCTGATACTTTTGAAAAAACTTACGCAAAAGATGACATGGGCTTTACCTTGGCTGCAAACACCGTAGTTTCTACTACAGATGTTGTTGCTCCCGGTACCGACGGTTCTATGGCTGCTTTCAATCTCACAGGCATACCTGAAGTTGCTGTCAATGTTGCTTTTACAGGCACATTAGAGCTTGGCGACAAGTGGGTTGATTCAGATTCTAATTATTATTGCCCAATCGAGATTACTGTTGGCTCTACCACATTTAAAGGTACCGATTATGCTTCTGCCGATGAATTTGAGACTGCAGTTAATAATGAAATCGCTGATTATACCCAAGATTATGAAGCAAACACAGATTTAAGCACTATCGGTGTAGACGCTCCTGCAATTTCTTGGAAGTGGCCATTCGCAGGCGACGATGTTAAGGATACATATCTCGGCAACCAGGCTGCTACCATTTCTCTCGATGTTACTGCTACCGTAACTCAGATCGACTAATATTAACTTTTAACACTTAATGTTTATTTAATCTAATACGAGGGCGTGTGTCCGCCCTCGTATATTTGAGTTTTTCTTTTAAAAGCACAGAAACAGTATATTGTAAAATTTATACTTCTTTGTTTTTAAAAGAAAAAATCATATTATAAAGGAGGCGCGACAAATGAAAAAGAAAAAAATAGGTCTATCGTTTTTAGTTGTAACATTAGCCCTATTGGTTACTTTTTCACTTGTAGCGATTTCTCATTTACTTTTAAAAACCGGAAAACAAAACCCCTATGCTAATATTGATATTTCTGCTTCGGATAGCGATAACAATAATGACAATGATAACAAAACCGAAAGCGCCGTTTCAGAATCTGAAACGCCTGAGGTTGAATTAGTAGGCGGTAAAAACGGGGTTTACCATAAAGAGATTCAGATTTTTTATGCTGAGTACGGTAATGACGGCAAAATCAGCGTTAAGTCTGAATTCGGCGACAAGGTAGTTGCCCCCGGAACTGAAAACCAATACGATTTATATGTCAGAAATGTGGGTGAAGTTCCGATAAGCTATGTGTTAGAGGCACAGTCTTTTTTGACGGTCAATATTGACGGCAAGCAAATCGAAATACCGATTGAAGCCAGTTTTTCTGCCCCAAACAACAACTACCTTTTAGGCGGTGAAGATAATTTAGAGCATTTGGCCCAACTTGACGGAGTTAATGACAGCTCGGGCTTATCGCCAAAGCATCAGGCAAAATATACTTTGCATTGGAATTGGCCGTTTGAGGGTGACGACGAGCTTGATACATTGCTCGGCAATTTGGCTGACGAGGGTGAAGAATTAAAGGTAAAAGTAGCCTTTAACCTAACAGCCGTTTACGACCCCGATGCCGAGGGCGGCTCGCCGATTACAGGCGATTTAATAACCGTCAGAATTTTGGTTGCATTATTTGTAATTACTGTTTTATTCGGTTTGATTCTTTTACTATTTTGGAAAAAAAGGGAACAGGATGAAGAAAACGCCTAAACACGCAAAGAAAGAAAGCCGCAAAAAAATATTATTGCGTTATATTATATTTGCTTTTGTCAGCATAATCGTCGGCTCATTTATTTATTCTCAAAATGCCAAGAGTATTTTAAGAGATAAAATGCCTATGCCTTTTGGATACGGTATATCGGTTGTGCTTTCGGGCAGTATGGAAGACAGGCTGTCGGTAGACGATTTGGTTATTATAAAAGCAACCGACGATTATAAGATAAACGATATTGTGCTTTATCAAGACGGTAACACACTTGTGATACACCGTATTATAGATATTGACGGCGATACCGTTACAACTAAAGGCGATGCAAATAATACTGCAGACAAGCCGATTACCAAAAGCCAAATCAAAGGCGTTTTGGTTTATGATATAGCGGGTATCGGCGCGGTGGTAGGTGTTTTGAAACATCCTGTTTCGATAATCATAATTTTGGCGGCGGCATTGCTGTTAACAGAGCTTTCCTACCGCAAAGAAAAGAACAGCGATGATAAAGAGCTTGATGAAATTAAGTCTGAAATTGAAAAACTAAAGCGCGATATAAACACTTAAAAGGGAGGCAAACCGATAATGCGAAGCAAGACGAATCGAACAAAAAAAGAAACAATGTTTTATTCTGTTTTGTTTATGCGTATTGCCGCTATACTCGGTTGCTTAACGCTTGTTACCCTGTATCTGCTTTCGGGTGCTTATTCAAAGTTTTATTCGAGCGCTTCGGGCGCAGATAATGCAAAGGTTGCCGAATTTTCGCCTGATTTTACTTTTGCTCAGGTTCTTGATGTCGAAAACGCAACACCCGGATACACTGACGAAACAGAATTTTCAGTTAAAAACTTTTCGGGTGAAAAAATGCCCGAAGTGGCAATGAAATATAAAATAATTCTTAAAACTACGGGTAATATTCCGCTAAAGTTTACCGTTTGCAAAAGTGACGGCAGTGCTTCGCAAGATTTTATTTGCGACGGAATAAGCGGAAAGCAAGAGTATGTATATTCAAACGATTCGTTTGTTTTCGGCACCTCGTCGCAAGAAACCCAAACTTATAAATTAAAGGCGGAATGGCAAGCCGATAAAAATGATGCGCGCTTTTCGGGTATGACCGACGCCGTCTGTTTAGAAGTAGAATTTTTACAGATAGATTAATACTTAATAAATTAATTAGGAAAGGAGATTGCTGTTATATGAAAAAAAGAAAGGTTATTGCAGTTATCTCCGTTTTACTTGTTGTTACGCTTTTGCTTGTTGCTATACCCTCGGTTGCAAAATATGTAACGAATAAAAAAATGCAAAGCGAACTTACTTCTCAAAATTTTTATTTTTCGAGCAATTTTCTAAAATCTGACGAAGAACCTACCTATGAAATTCACGGCAACACCGTAACCTTTTCGGTGCGAAAATATATTGACAGTTTAAGAGTTAACGATACGGATATTAATTTTACCGTTTTGGCAGAGGGCGGCACGGTTGATAAGACAAACGGCAGTCTTACGGAGGCTTTGCCGTCGGCGGATATTACCTTGACATATGCATTTGCCTCAGATGAGCTGCAAAAAGAAATAACAGTTTCGGTTACGGGAACGGGAAAATTTACCCAAACTCTTAAGGCAAAGTTTGTATTTATTAAACCTGACAGTTTAACATATAAGATTGAAGATCAAGCAGACCGAGATTATGCCGAGCTTTATATTTACACAGGTAATACGGCGCAAAATGTAGAAATAAGTTGGAAAAATGCAGAGCTGTTTATTGATGAAACCAACGATTATATTTTCGGTAAGTTAAATTCAAATAAAGATGCTGTATCGGCAATTGCTATTCCTGCCGACACAACGGTTAAAATAGTATTTTTTAAAAAAGATATTACAAAAGATTATACCTGCGGTATAACAAAATCAACCGGAACCATAACTATTAACTGACATTTCATAAGATAAAAAAATCACTTTAAAGGAGGCACAGCAAAAAATGAAATTAAAATCGTTTTTAAGATATATTTCTGCCGTTTTATTGCTAAGCCTTCTTTTAAACAGTTACATAATTCCCGTTTCTTCAGAGGAAACCGTAGTAGTAGGTCAGTCTACCATTCACAACGGCGGCTTTGAATATCCAAACCTAAAAGATGCAGATGAAAAAAACACCGGTTGGGCGAATATATCATTTGATGATACAGCTTACGATGAGGGCCAATTAAGTTGGAAAACCACGGCAACCGATAAAAAGCTTGAGTACGCATGGCTTAGAAATACAAGTGTGCTTGCCGATATGTCTCCTCATATGAAACCGATTACGGTGCAAGAAGTAACAGAGGGAGTCGGAGCTTCAGACGGCGTACAATTTGCCGAGGTGGTTTCAAGTGAAGTAAGCAGTTTATATCAAATTTTAACCGTAAAATCAGGCGAAAATTACAGTTGGACCATTCACCACCGCGGAAGAAAAGATGTTGACACATTGGCTTTTATAATTACCGATGAAGATGATTCGGTAAATTATGTAAAACCGAGCAAAACCTCGCAGGATCGCTTTCAGCAGATATTAGACTGGATGAAAAATAATGGTGTAACCGCCCCTGCCGCAGGCAACAGTGCTGAATATACGGTTTATACCACTAAATTAAAAGATTCAAACACATTTGAAACGGCATCAAGCGGCTCGTTTTTTTCGTCTACAAAAGACAGCGAGCATACCGTATGCTTTAAAATATATTTAATGAGTTCAGAAAAAGCTGACTGGGGCGAATATACGGGCAATTATTATTCTGATGCGAACAAGAATATCATGTTTGTGTTAACTCCTTTCAGCACTTCATTTACAAACTCAAGCGGAAATAGCGATCCAAGCGGCGGAAACCTGTTAGATAATATGAGTTTCTTGGATAAAAAAGGTAACAACCTGCTTATAAATGCGGGATTTGATGATGTTGTAATATCTTCCGGAGGTTATAGAACTTTTCAGGCGGCAAACGCTACCTCCCCCACAGCAGGCATCGGTTGGTGCACAACCGCTACAGATTACGGTGTTGAAGTGGGTAATATTAAAAATGGCGACTCGTACGGGTTAGGATCAAAAATTGAAACCGTAATAAAAAACAAACCCTACATAAGAGAAGGCAATCAATTCGTCGAATTAAACGCCAACCAAGAAAGCTCTTTGTATCAAATAGTAGATACCTCCCCCGGTAAAATGTATAGGTGGGGTTTGTCACACCGCGGACGAAGCGGTGTGGACACTATGGCGCTTATTATCGGCCCTAATCAAGCATATGAACCTAAAAAAACCTCTGTAACAGCCCGTGACCAGCTTATGCAAATGGTTGACTGGCTTTACAGCCAAACCGATGTTGCGCTTGATGTTCCGGCGACGGGCTGCAGTAATGAGATTAAGCTATACACCTCTAAATTTAATGCCAGCGGCGGATTTGAATATTCGGGTGACAGCATAAGCTGGCAAAGTGACGAAAATCATACCGAAGAATGGTCTATTTGGATTATTTCTTCGCTGAATGATGCTTGGCACGACTACGGCGATATTGAAACCGGCGCGGCCTATAATTATAACTATATCGTTCCGCAAGAGCAGCAAAAAACCGTGTTTGGCTTTGTTTCGGTCAATGCCGTTAATACTTCCGGTACAACCAACAAAACCTACGGTAACCTTTTAGATAACATTTCTTTTAAGGAATTTTATTATATAAATGCCGAATTTGACAAGGATCCGATAACTGAATACGGCGCTGTGTATATCAAACCTGAAGCAGATGGTACATTTGAGCCGGACGGCAAAGATATGAGCCAAGACACAGGCTGGGTTTTGGCAGGCAGTAATATTTCTGTTTATTACAAGCCGGGTGACAGAGAATTTATCGGCGGATATATAAACGGCGTATTTGTTCCCGCGAGTGAGTGGAAAATAGATGCCGAAAGCGGAGATTACTACTATGAATTTGAAAATGTCAATTCTTCAATTACGGTAGAGATAATATATCAGGCGAAAAATGTTATTTACGATTCTTGCAGTAAGTATCCGTATCAATATGACTTAGATGATGAGAACACCGGCTATGAGATTCCCCTGAGCGATAGTTTTACCCATTACATCTCTCACGCTCCGCAAGCTGACGACGGCTGGAAATTTATGGGTTGGCAATATATCTTAACCCATGAAGCTGATATAAAAACATATATGTTCGACGCGGTTCACAGGGTTGATTATTATGAAGAAGTTAATGAAGAAAACACAAGCAAATTTTTAAAAATATCAAAGTTTTTGCCCGATGGCGTAACCACCCAAACCGTTGTTGACAAAATACCCGAAAGCAATGGCATTACCTTTTTTGCACAATGGAAATACCGACAAAGGGTTGTTTCAAAAACATTTAATGAAACATCGTCAGCCTATGAAGTGAGTGCCGAAGGCGGAACTGTTGAGGTTGAGTTATTGTATACCGATGAAGAAAGCCCCGAAACCGCAGAAGATTATATTCCGGACGGCGAAAGTGAAGCGGTAGGTCGGCAACTCTTCGCTTATTCCGGAGATACATATATCGGTATAACCGCTAAAAACAACCCAGATTACATATTCAGCGGTTGGTATGATGCAGACGGAAACTTAGTTACAAGAAACCCGACTTATTCATATAAGGTAAAAGACGGCGGTGTTACCGAATTATACGCCTATTTTGAACTTAAGGGATTTGATATTACCGTAAACACAAATGTAATCGGCGATTCCGAGGACGAAGGCAAATATTTTGCAATAAACTGCGCTTTTGAAAATTTGCGTGAAAACCATATATACACAATATCAGGTCTGCCGAGCAACGTTAATATAACGGTAAACGGTGAAACGGTAGTAAACCCGACAAACATAAAAGCCGACGCAAGCGGTACGGCAAATATCACCTTATATATGAAACACGGTGAATCGGCAACGCTTATGCACTTGCCGTCGGGAACCCTTTATTCCGTGACTGCCGACAATTCTACAAAGAGCGGCTTTAGCGTAAGAGGTGATGTTACTACACCGAGAACCTTGTCTGAGTCGGATCCGAAAACCGTAGATTTATACTTTTATAAGGTAGATCAATTTGTATCGCTTGATGCCGGAAAGCACTATGAGGGCATTTTGTCAAAACAAAGCCCGCTTGAAATTACCATTACCGAAAAAAGCAGTTATACATTAGATGTTGAAACCCAATATACCCCTTCAATATATACAGGGCTTAATATTTCTCTTAACTTTTACACTTCAGACGGAACTCCAAAAGAGTTTTTCACGGGCACCAGAATTTTGATGATCGATTTGTCCGACCAAAATAATCCAAAGTATTACAACTATACGGTTACCGGCGGCGATGTAACTGCCATAGATATCACGCAGTTTACCGCGCTTGGCTCGACGGACACTCATTTTGCTCTTAAAACAGGCGATATGTTGACCGAAAAGCTGGTGTTTATTGTCGATTATGTCGGTACTAACGATGCAAACAGTGGAAAAATATCGCTTGAATACAGTGATAACGATGATGATTTTAAAACTGTAAAAGCGCCTGTCAAAAAAGGAGTCAAAATAGGCGATGACACTGCCGCGCTTACCGCTGTTGCGGTGGGTAATACTTCAAGCGGCGGACCGTTTGTAATTGACATTACCGTTAATGAAAGTTCGCCTGCTGTGAACACCACATATGAAGGGTATCAAGACAGTAAGTATGCGGTGAAGTTATCGGTTAAGGACGGTAACCTGCCCAACGGCTCGTATGCCGTAGTAGGAGGAAATAAGTATTACAGCAACAACGGGTATATTAAAATTTCACCGCTTGAAGCAGACTATTTTAATGTGAGTATTTATTCCCCCGTGCCGATTGAGAGTCTTGATGACAAGATTACATTTGAAGCAACACTGTTGTCGGCGGTATCGGTTTCAGGCTCGGTTCCGACTGAAAAAACCGTTACGCCGATAGAATTTAACTGTGTTGATGTTGCAATCGATGCCGATGTTACCGATAAGGTGTTAACACCTGGTAATATTGCAAATTTAGGCGTTACCTTGAAGCATAAGGGTATTGATAAGGTAAAGCTGACAGTAACCAAAAAGCAAAGCGGCGAAACCGTAATAAGCGACAGCGATGATGTAAGTGTTACATTGTTAAATGACAAATATGATTATGTTATCACATTTGAAAACGGATTTACTGCCGAATACGGTGAAACATATATTTTCTCGTTTGTCGGGTACTCGGGCGGCGCTCCGGTTTGCAGTGACAGCTGCTGTGTTGTCGGCGGGTATGTATTAAATAATTAAAAGTACACATAAACAAAGGCTTTTCAAAAAATTTACAATTCTTTGAAAAGTCTTTTATTATACTAATTAAAGCGGTTTTTTAATATTTTTACAAAAAATTTTTTGACAAAATATACAATATCGTTACAGTTGACACCAAGAATTGAATGTGCTATCATTTATAATGTATATTAAAGCCGTTTTAACGGCAGATTGGGGTTAAGTTATGGATAATTTAAAAGAATTTGAAGCCTTGGGAATGACACCTAAAGACGGAAAGCTCACTGCTGAACAGATTAAAAAGGTTAAAAGTTTAGGCTGTCTTAAAGACAAGCGCTTTGAAGATGTTTTTAATGTGCGCGTAATTACAGGTAACGGCAAAATCACTGCGGCAGAACATAAAACCGTTGCAGAAGCCGCAGAAATTTTTGGTTCATCTGAAATCACCCTTACAGGCAGAATGACACTTGAAATTCAGGGTGTTAAGTATGATAAAATTCCATCTCTTATTATGTATTTGAAAGAAAGAGGATTAGAAACAGGCGGAACAGGTGCAAAGGTGCGCCCTGTTGTTTCATGTAAAGGCACAACCTGTCAATTTGGACTTATTGATACATTTTCTTTAAGCCAAAAAATTCACGAAAGATTTTTTGTAGGTTTTGGCGATGTTGCCCTGCCCCATAAATTTAAAATAGCGGTAGGCGGTTGCCCTAACAACTGTGTAAAGCCTGACCTTAATGACTTTGGTGTAATCGGTCAGCGTATTTTTACTCCTGATAAAGAAAAGTGCCGCGGTTGCAAAAAATGTGTAATAGCGCTTAACTGCCCTATGAATGCACCTTCGCTTGTTGACGGCAAAATTTACATTGACCCCGAAATTTGCAATCACTGCGGTCGTTGTCACAATAAATGCCCGTTCGGCGCTTTTGAAAAAGCAAGCGAGGGCTACAAAATATGCATAGGCGGTCGCTGGGGCAAGAAAACCGCTATGGGCAGACCGCTTTCAAAGATTTTCACTACTGAAGAAGAAGTGCTCGATATTCTCGAAAAGACTATTATTCTTTTCCGCGATGAAGGAATTAAAGGCGAAAGATTCGCTGATACAGTTAATAGATTAGGATTTGATTATGTTGAAAAAAAGCTTATTGAAGAATAAATTTATCTGTCTTTTTATTACACTTGTTCTTTTACTTTCTGCCGTTTGCGGCTGTTCTGTAAAAGATGTAAACTCTGAAACAAGTGATACCGTAACCTTTACGGATGCTTTAGACAGAACTGTTACCGTAAAGAAAAACCCTGAAAGAGTAGCCGCACTGCTTGGCAGCTTTGCTGACACTTGGATAAATGCCGGCGGAACACTCTGCGCTGCGGCTGAAGATGCATGGGACGATTTCGGTCTCACACTCACAGATGCAGTAAATTTAGGCGGCGCGCACTCCCCTAACCTTGAAAATCTGCTTTCTGCTGACCCCGACTTTGTTATTGCAAGCGCTTCAACCTCGGCAGATGTTGAAATGCAACAAACACTTGAAAGTGCCGGAATTACGGTAGCGTATTTCGATGTAGACAATTTTTACGATTATCTTTCAATGCTTAAAATCTGCACCGATATAACGGGCAGAAAAGATTTGTATGAGCAAAACGGTATAAAGGTAAAAGAGCAGATTGAAAAAATCAAAGACGACTTTAATAAGGCTAATATCCCCGAAGAAAAACGCACAGTGCTGTTGCTTAGAACCTCTTCAAACTTACTTAAGGCAAAAGGCAGTGAAGGCACAGTGCTTGGAGAAATGCTTTACGACCTCGGCTGTATAAACATTGCTGACAGCGACAAAACCCTGCTTGAAAACTTAAGCGTTGAAAGCATTATAAGGCAAGAACCATATCGAATTTTTGCCGTATCAATGGGTGATGACATAGCTGCTCAAAATAATTTATCAAAAACGATGGAGGAAAACCCTGCGTGGGGCAAGCTTGATGCGGTTGCACAAAATCGGTTGCACATTATGGACCGAAAGTTATTTAACCTAAAGCCCAACGCAAACTGGGCAAAGGCCTATGAAGAGCTCGTTGAAATCCTGCTTAACTAACAACAAAAAAATTAAATCGCTTTATGCCGTAGGTTTTCTTCTTTTAATTATTGCGGCTTTAACGGGAATAACCCTCGGCGGCACACCGCTTCATATTTCTGAAATTGTTTCGGCGTTTCAAAACGGTTTCTCATCGGCAGGCGGTAAAATTTTTCTTTTTGTAAGACTTCCAAGAACCGCCGCTTCGCTTATATGCGGGGCGGCGCTTGCCGTATCAGGTGCGGTGATACAAGGCGTACTTGCAAACCGACTTGCTTCACCCAGCATAATAGGTGTAAATTCGGGCGCAGGTATGGCCGTCACCCTTTGCACCGCCTTCGGAATTTACGGTGGCTTACGGCTTTCGCTATTTGCGTTTTTAGGGGCATTTGTCACAGTTATGGCGGTAAGTCTTCTTGCACGCAGAATCGGTGCCTCGCGAGGCACACTTATACTTTTGGGTGTTGCAGTGAACAGCTTTTTAAATGCCGTTTCGGATACCGTTGTAACCTTTATACCCGAAGTGGGCGTTATGAGCAACGATTTTAAGGTTGGCGAATTTTCTGCTGTAACATACAGTAAACTTTTGCCATCATCAATTTTTATTGCTGTATCACTTGTAATTTTGTTCACTTTAACAAATGAACTTGATGTGTTGACGCTTGGCGAAGATAACGCAAAAGCGCTTGGAATGAATACATCTATTATTCGCACTGTATTTTTAATGCTTGCCGCCGTTTTAGCCGGTTGCGCGGTAAGCATTGCCGGATTACTGTCATTTGTAGGACTTATTATTCCACATGCGGTAAGACGGCTTGCAGGCAGCAAAGCTTCGCGCCTTTTACCGCTTTCTGCCATATTCGGCGCGGCATTTGTCTGTTTGTGCGACACAGCGGCAAGAACACTATTTTCGCCGTATGAGATACCTGTGGGCATTATTATGGCATTTTTAGGCGCTCCGTTCTTTGTATTTATTCTAATAAAAGGCAAAGGGGGTCATACCCTTGCTTGAACTCAAAAATATATGTGCTTGCTACGGTAAAACCGAGATTTTACACGGCACTTCGATTTCTTTTTCAAAAGGAAAACACATTTCTATTATAGGACCTAACGGTTCGGGCAAAAGTACACTGCTTAAAACCGCAGTTGGTATATTACCCGCAGTTTCGGGCAATATTACGGCAGACGGAGATAATATTGCAAATCTTTCACGCCGTCAGCTTGCGCAAAAAGTTGCCTATCTTTCGCAAGGCAAAAATGTGCCCGATATGACGGTAAGACAACTGGTTATGCATGGAAGATTTCCGCATTTAAACTACCCTAGACGCTATACCCAAAAAGATAGAAATATTGTTGTTTCAGCACTTAATCAACTTGGAATTTCTTCGCTTGCAAACAGACCGCTTTCATCACTGTCGGGTGGTATGCGGCAAAATGCCTATATTGCAATGGCACTATCGCAAGATGCCGACTATATTTTACTTGATGAACCGACCTCTTACCTTGATATTTCTCATCAGTTAGAACTTATAAAAACGCTTAAAATGCTTGCACAACTTGGCAAAGGGATTGTAACGGTAATTCACGATTTACCGCTGGCATTTGCGTTTTCTGACAGTATTGCCGTTATGAAAGACGGCGCAATAATTGCAGAAGGTGCACCTTGTGAAATATATAGCCAACCCATAATTCAAGATGTATTCGGCGTTGAACTTGACTATTTGGAAAAGGAAAAAAGTTACCGTTACAAATACAATATTTAAAGCAAAAAATCAAGCATCTGCAAATCGTGCAAATGCTTGATTTTTTATTATGAATTCAGCTTATTTTAAACTTTCAATATAATTCATAAGTTCATCAAAACTTCCGTTTGGATATTTTAATATATCTTCTTCAGATTTATTAATAAGGCAATCGGTAAGCAAAAATACTTTCATGCCCACCTTTTGCGCTACCATATCGTCACCAACATCGTTACCCACCATTAAACATTCAGAAGGGTCTGTGCCTATTCTTTTAGCGACCTCTATATAATAAGAAGGATTTGGCTTGCAACTGTTAATATTTTCATATGTGGTGTAAAATTCAAAATCATCAGGTTTAAGACCTGCCCAAGCTATGCGCCTTTGGGTAGCGCATGCCGGAAAAACTGGGTTTGTGGCAAGTGCTACACGATACCCCATATTTTTTAAGGCATATACAGTATCTTTTGCCTTTGGATTAAAACCGCAAACATCTTTTACATTGTCAAAATCATTTTCGTAAAATTCTTCAAAAAGCGGTTTATCGGTTAAAGCTTTATCGCCGTAAACGGTTGTCATTACTTGCCAGAAAACATCTTCATTGCACTTATCACCTGTGTTTTTAATCATAGCGTAGGTGCCTTTCCAGATGGTGTCTATAAATTGTTTGGGTTCATAACCATATGGTGCAAGTTTTGTTGAAATTCTCTTAAAATAGTCTTTTACAAATTCATCTTGGTCCATAGGAACCAATGTTCCGTCTAAATCAAATAAAATTGCCTTAATCGACATAAATATAACCTCTGACTTTCTAAACAACTGTGAAACGGCAACCGCTGAAATATTTTTCAATTATAGCAGGGTGTGTATAAACACATACCCTGCTATAATTCAATTTTTATAACTTATTTTTGATGTGCCGAGTTATTTAAGCAATGCTAAAGCATCGCCTATAGTTTTTTCAAAAGCTTCTTTGCCGTATTCGTCAACCTGTGCCTTGTTTTTTTCACCATGGGTAAGACAGCCAGCGCCGCCTATGCAACCGCCGATACAAGCCATACCTTCAATAAAGTTAGCATCAAGCACATTTTTGCTCTTTTTCATTAGTGCCATACGACAAGCCTCAATACCGTCACAAACAGCAGGCTTTAAATCAAACTCAATATTTTGCTCTTTAAGTCCTTGGACTACGGCATCTGAAAGTCCGCCTGAACGGGCAAATATTCTTCCAAAATATGATGCGTTATCAAGCTCATTTTCATCAAGCGTTGTAATATCAATATCACGGCTGTCAAACAGCGCCTGCAATTCCTCAAAAGTGAGCACAGAGTCAATATACGGTTTTACGGTATCAAGATGTATTTCGGCCTTTTTGGCAGTGCAAGGGCCTATAAATACAACCTTTGCTGAAGAGTCGGTAGATTTAAGATACTTTGCAAGCGCCGCCATAGGTGACAGATTGTGTGACACATAAGGCAATAATTCAGGAAATGCCGATTTAACATACTGCACAAATGCGGGGCAGCACGAGCTGGTTAAAAATCCTTTTTCACTAAGTTCTTTTGACTCTGCCTGTGCTACCATATCAGCGCCCAATGCCGCTTCAATAACGGTATAAAAACCGAGTTTTTTAAGACCTGTTATTACCTGCCCCAATTTAGCATATGTAAACTGACTTGAAATTGACGGTGCTACAACAGCGTAAACCTTATATTTTTCATTGTTTTCGCTCTTTTTTATAAGGTCAATTACATTAAGTATGTACGATTTATCGCTAATAGCGCCAAACGGGCACTGATAAACACAGGCACCGCACTGAATACACTTGTTATTGTCAATGGCTGCGGCGTTATCGTCATTTATAGAAATAGCCTTAATCTTACATGCAACCTGACAAGGGCGCTTGCGGTTGTGAATTGCAGAGTATGGGCAAACTTTGGCACACTGACCGCATTCTACACATTTTGATTTGTCGATATGTGCTACATGGTTGTGGTCAAATGAAATAGCGCCGCGCTTACATACATCTTCACAGCGATGAGCAAGACAGCCTCTACAAGAGTCGGTTACTTCATAACCTGCAGCAGGGCATTCATCACAAGCGATATCAATAACCTCAATCACATTGGGATTATCGGTATTACCGCCCATAGCAAGTTTTACACGCTCACCCAAAATTGCACGCTCTTTATAAACACAGCAACGCATTGTAGGATTCTTGCCGGGCACTATTGTTTTTGGAATTTCTAAAATATTATCAAGCAAAGTGTCATTCCAAGCCTCACGCGCCACCTCGCGTAATACTTTATATTTTAAATGCTGTACTTTTGTATCAAATTTTCTTACACCCATATATAAACCTCCTTAAAAGTAACTAACCTTTATGCGTTTACCCATTTGTTTTAAACATTTCGACAGTTCCTCAACCAAATTCATTTTAATACTGAAATTTATAGGCAGGTCAGGGTTTTGATGCGCAGGATTAATCGCCCTACCCACATAAAAGTTGATATCGGTTGCTTCTTCAAAAAGCAGGCGGCTTATAAGTGAAGCACCGTCTTTTTTAAAGCTCCAATGTTCATAATATTTGTTCTCACCAAGATAGTCTTTGGCATATTCAAGAACACGGTTTACGGTAATAACACCTTCGGTTACAAGGTCTACGCCCTCTATTTCGGCAATCGGAGGTATATCTGAATTTTCAAAATTAAGGCTTGCCTTAACCGGTTTTCGCAAGTATTTTGCCGCGATAGACGAAGTTGTACCGCCGCATATGATATGCTTACCCTCTTTTGAAAAGAAGAGTGACATCATGCGGTCGGCATCATCACGGTTAGAAGGAGGGCCAAACAGCATATTCATAGGCTCGCGCTTGCGTATTCGCACAATACAAGCGGTAGCATCATCGCCCGGTTGGTCGCCATACAGCTTATTACACTCATCAACCAACATAGTAGAAAGTGTCTTTGCGGTATAACCTACGGGTGCTAATGCCTCGATAAAACCTATTATATCCTCTCGTTTCCAACCGAAGTTAAAGGCAGTGCCTATACCCGCGTGGGGGCAACCGTCACTCATAGCGACAAAAATATCGTTCTCTTGCAAATTTATAACCGACTTGAATATCTTTTTACCTCCGATATTCATCTCTGTTTTTGGATAATCGTAGTTTACCTCATTACGAATAAGAATGACGAGTGGATTGTCGTACTGTATAATCTCGGCAGTTTGATTATTCTTAATATGAATAATTGTAAATGTAGAATACGCAACACCGCGCACCGAACACACGGGCAGTGTAGCCGCAATTGTCGATACACATTCTTCAAGCGACAAACCGTCTGCCATCATAGTAGAAATAATTTTAGAAGTAAGCGTTGACAAAATGCTCGCCTTTACACCACTGCCAAGCCCATCAGACAAAACTATAACGGTAGAATTTTCGTCAGGCTCCACAATATCTACATGGTCGCCGCAGAGCTGTTCACCGTAATGATTTATACTTTTGTATCCTATATCAGCGCACAGATCATTCATCGGTTATAGACTCCTTAAGTTTACTAAGTGCAATTTTAGTTTCAGCCGCCGTTTCGCCCAAAAGCGAAGCGATTTCCTGAACAATACGCATCTGCTTATCTACTACCTTGTCTGCAACATCAATAGTCTGACGGCTTATACTTTCGCGTCTTTGATGCTCGTTTTCTGCATCGGTAATATCACGCATAATACAGATAAGCATATGTGATTCTTTATCATATACTATGGTCTGTTCTACATAACGCTTGTACTCGGCAAGATATACCCGTTGATCGCGTATGTCTTTACCTGTTCTGAGTACATCCATAAACACGGTAGGGTCAAGAATGCGAACAACTAAATCGCCTAAAACATCGCTTGCGGCGCGTATATTCATAATTTTTCTTGCTGCCGTATTTATCTGCTGAACCTCTAACTGCTCATTTAAAACAATAAGTCCGTTAGGTGTATTTTTAACTATATTATCAGAAAAACTTTCTGCCTTATCTTTTAGATATGGCAAACACATTGAAATTTCTGCCTTACCCTGCGATATGGCAATTGCCTTTTCACGGCAGGTATTATAACCGCAAGAGCCGCAGTTAAGCTCTTGAGAAGGCTTAAATTTGCCCATCTGACGAAGAATATTATTTATTTCGATTTCACTGGGCGGTAATAGTTGGCGTTCAATAAACTCAAAATTCTTTTGTATTTCAGAAAATTTAGGCTGTGACACCTCAAAATCTTGAGCGCCTGCGTAATTAGATACCGCCATATAATTGCTTATAGGCGAAGCATGATGATATTTTTCCATAACAGGACCGCCTACGCAACTTCCTATACAGGCCGACATTTCTATAAAACAATTATGTATTTTGCCGCTTTCAATATCACGCAAAGCCGCCATACAATTTTCAACACCGTCAATTGCCATATAT